>JBOGFL010000345.1:0-9679 GCA_050743285.1 Acidimicrobiia bacterium | reverse complement strand
CTCGCCGCCGGCCCGCACGGCGGCGGGCGCGGGCACGGAAACGTCGGTCACTACCGGTGGTCGCCCCGCCACAGGGCTCAACGCTACCCGGGCAACGGCCGCTCTGTAAGAGCCTCGACCGCCTCGAGATTGAGGACGTCGATGGCCCGGTCGTAGATCTTCCGTGCTTCCTCGGGTGAGTCGCCCACCGCGGTCATGCCGAAGTGCCCGGATTCGCTCAGCGCCGTCATCATGTGGAAGACGACACCGGTCTGGCGCGACTGGTCGAAGTGCAGGCCGTGGCTCACGACCATGTCGAAGAGGTCGTCGGGCGTCAGTCCACGGTAGATGTCCGACTCCACATGGTCGCTGGCGACGAAGAACTTCTCCTTGCCGGACGGCGCCGTGAACGTCGCGGTCTCGGGGTCGTACCTACCGTCGGTGAGGAACTGCAGGGTGAGGAAGGGGTGGGTGGTGCCGCCCTTCCGGAGGTTGATCTCGATCGCGTGGGTCTCCCACTCGCCGGCGTCGTTGCGCACCGCGACGAAGTCCAGCGCGAACCGTCCGATCACGCCTTCCTTGGCCAGGCGCTTCCCGACTTTCGCCGCTTCCCGCGTGATCGCAGGCGCGTACTCGGCGTTGGCCGGGAACACGCAGCCGAGATACGACTGGCCGCTCGGTCCGCCGAGAAGCTGGTCGTGGGTCGAGAGCAGCTCGACCTTGCCCAGCGGCGTAGCCCGCAGCTGCACGCTCGGGCTCTTGAAGTCGCGCCCTTCGATGCACTCTTCGATCACGCCGCCGCGCTCCTCGAGCTTGTCGACGTACGCGTCGTAGGTCGCGTCCTCGAGCTCGAACTGCATGGCTTTCACCGCCTCGACGATCGCGTCGCGCTCGCTGCCGTGACCTGGCGCGGGCACCGCTCCGAGATCGACGAGGGCGTTGCCTTCCCCCGAGACGCCTTCGTTGAGCTTGACCAGCACTTTCCCGAGCGCCAGCTTCTTGGCCCGCAACCCCACGATCCCGTCGATGACGTCGTCGATGCTCGCCAGGTTTTGCAGCCCAACCGGATGTGAGACGTCCTCTTCCTCGAACAGCTGCCGGCACCCGCTCTTGGTGCCGAGATCGAAGTAGCGGGGGTCGGCCCCGTACATGGGGATGCCGAGACGGACGGCGAGATCGCGCTCGAGCTCGGTCGTGTTGTACGGGACGAGATGGGCACGATCCGGATCCGGAATGAGCTCCCGGATCCGCTCCATGAGCCGGGGCCGCTCGAGCAGCTTGAGCGACAACGGGCGCGATGTGCCGTCGAGCACCGGGATCGTGAACAGGCGGGGCCGGGCGTGGCTCGGGATCACGCCGGGCAGCAGGTCGAGGTAGTAGTCGATGACGCTCGGCAGGATCGGCTGCGATGTGACGTAGATCAGCCGGGCGCGCGGCTGGCGCAGCAGCAGCAGCAGGAAGAGATACCGCTCCTCGTACGGCTGCATCGTGACGCCCGAGCCCTCGAGCTTGTCGAGAGTGATCGACGGCACCACCACGATCGTCTGTGGGTCCTGGTTGAGCGCCTCGATCGAATGCCACAGGGGAACGAGCTTCTCCTGCAGCGCCTCGAACCGGGCCTGCGCGTCGGGGGGCGACTGAATCGGCGGGACTTCCATCGGGGACAACGTAGTTGCTTGACAGCCCGGCACTTCGAAGTCGAGACCAGGCCCGCGGTGACGCGAGCGGTTCTCATCCTGTTTCGATGCCGGCCAGCGCGCCGAATCGGCCGGTGTTGGGCTCGAAGCGCTCCCGCAGCGCGGCAACGTCACCGTCCGGTCCGAAGTCGTCGACGCCGGTGCGCGCCACCGCCGCGACGAGCAGCTCCTCGGCTTTCATCGGGCGGCGAGCGCGTTGAACTTCACGACCTCGGTGTGTGGGGTCGGCACGTCTTCTTCGGGAAGGAACCAGCGCCAGTAGATGATCCCGAAGGGCCGGCCCTCGGTGTCGAGCCAGTTGGGGAGCCGGGGGTCTTCATGGGCGACGATCATGCGCCAGCTGCCGTCGGTCGCCAGCGTCGTGTTGGAACGGTTTCGCCCCGCCGGTCGGTTGACGTAGTCGTACGTCTGGAGGAACCGGTTCCATAGCGACACGTTCGCGAACCGGCACTTGGGCCAGCGCGACGTGATCACGAGTGCCTCGTCAGGCGAGAGGACGTAAGGCGCCATCGCGTAGGCGGCGTCGGCCGCGGCGAAGGCAAGGTCGCCGGGAACCTCTGGTGTGTTGAACACGTTCGGCGTCGTCGAGACCCAGTCGGGACGAAGCTGTCCGGGCTTGGGCGCGTCCAGCGTCTTGCCCCGCACGTAGTTGATGACGCGCTGGATCCCGGCGGCGATGCGCTCGTCGTCCCAGGTGGGCGGCGGGCCGGGAGGGTCGACGACCTCGATCTTGAGCGGAATGCGGTGGTTGGGGTCGGCCGCCACCGGTTCAGGGGTCTCGTAGTAGTGGCGCGTGGTGAGCCGACCCGCTTCGGGCGGGAGCGAGAGCCAGTTGGCCGCCCGGGGCTCGCCACCGATGAAGAGCTCGTAGTTCCCGGCGTCGTCGACGTCGAACTCGCGGTCGTTGATCACGCCGGCCGTGTGGGTGGAGTACCGGCCCTCCTCGGCGCCGGCCTCGACGGTGATCGACGTGTAGACCGCGCCCGCGATGTTGCCCGTGACCCGGTACGTCTGCGTCGCGCTCACCGGCGCCTCGAAGTAGACGGCATCCGGGTTGTCGCCCGTCATCTTGCGGGTCGGCGACACGATTCGGCGAAAGTCGGGGTGCAACGGGTCGCTCTCCAGGTGCGACGCGAGCGCGCCCTGCACGATGTGAAGGAGCGCGCGGTGGCCGTCACTGATGCTGCCGGCGTCGGCCATTCCCCATTCCTCCGACAGCCAGCGCTCGTCGGCTTCCCGGAGAATCCGGAGCAGCTCCCTGTACGCGGCCCGCGACTTCGTGTCGGTCTCGCTCATCGGTCTCCCTTCGAGGCGCCGTGCACCGCGGTCATGATGCTCCGTCCAGCGCCTTCAGCATTCGCTTGAGCGCGACTTGGCGGTACGAGCCGTCCATCAGCTCGGTGACCTCGTCCCAGTCGACCTTGGCGGCAGTGAAATCGAGCGACAACCAGCCGCCGGGCCCGAAGTACGCGGGCACATAGAAGCGGCGGTCGTCGAGCAGCGCCAGGCGCTCGTCGGGCTCGGGCTTGAAGATGACCGCGAACGGGTGGTCGTCGTTGCCCTCGAACACCGCGAACATCTTCTTTCCCGCCCGGAAGGTCGGCCGCCCCCAGGCCTCGACTTCCGCCGATTCGGGAAAGGCGAGGCACACCTCGCGCAACTCCTTGAGATACGGATCGTTGTCCTTGTACATACGGGGATGAGCCACGGCGAAACCTTAGAGTGGCGGCATCGACGACGGAGGAGGACCGACATGCCGGCACGCACCGCCGACGCTCGCTGGGAAGGCGGGCTCAAGGACGGCAACGGGACCATGCGCTTCGGCAGCGGCGCGTTCGAGGGTCAGTACTCGTTCGCCTCGCGCTTCGAAGAGGGAACCGGGACCAACCCCGAGGAGCTGATCGCCGCCGCGCACGCGGGTTGCTTCTCGATGGCACTTTCCGCCGGCCTCGAGCGCGCCGGCCATCCCCCGACATCGGTTGAGACGACGGCCAAGGTGCACCTCGAGAGGGGCGACGCCGGCTTCCGGATCGGCCGCGTCGATCTCGCCACGACCGCCGCCGTGCCCGGCATCTCGGAGGCCGACTTCCAGGAGCAGGCCGAGACCGCCAAGGCCAACTGCCCGGTCTCGCAGGCCCTGGCCGGCCTCGAGATCGAGCTCGCGGCGCGGCTGAAGGATTGAGGCTCGGGAGGGCGGTTATCGCCGAGACCGGCCCGGAGGGCGAGGCCTCACAGGAGGCCGAGAGGCTCGGCTCGTCCGCGCGTGGGCAGCGCCGACCGCATCGATATCCGATGCCCGGGCGGTCATCACCGGCGCCCGTGTCAGGCAGCGGTGGTAACGAGCTCCTCGATCCGCGCCAGCGTCTTCTCCATGTTCTCCCGGGTGCGCTTGCGCGCGGGTTTCACGATCGCCTTGATCTTCTCCTGGGAGATGTCCCAGCTCTCGCGGACGAGGGTGCCGCCCTCGGTGGGCTCGAGCTCGTAGCGCCAGATCCGGCCGCCGCCGATCGTGCTGCCGATCTTGCTGGGCGGGCGCGACTGCCACGCGATGAGCCGGCCGTCCTCGAACTCGATGACCTCGCTCACCATCGAGTACGGGATGCCCATCTTCATTTTCATCCCGAACTTCGACCCGAGCGTGAGGCGCTCGGGGGTGTGTTTGCACTCGCGCACCGTTCCCGAGCCGTCGATGTCGTGATGACGGGTCGGATCGGCAATCAGGGCGAAGATCTTCTCGGCCGGCGCAGGAATGACCCGCTCGACGGTCTCGACGTCACCGGGTTCGCTCACAGCGGCTGACGCTAGCCGATGCCGGTTGCCCTCAGGCGGGGACGACCTCGACGGGGATGCCGTTCACGACCGCGTTGCCGGAGATCTTGTCGACGAGGTGGCCGGGCGCGAGCAAGGTTGTTGTTGACGCCGGCGTGTTCGCGGGCGAACGAGAGCCGGGTGTCGGGCTTGTCGTGGCCCCAGCCGTGGGGCGGGGAGACCACGCCGGGCATCATCTCGTCGCTGATCTCGACCGGCACGTCGATGCTGTCGGCCTCGGAGGTGATCCGGGCGAGTGCGCAATCGGTGACGCCAGCTTCATTCGCGTCGACGTGCACTTCGAGCCCACACATCGCCTCGCACAATGGACAAGTACGCGGATGAATCGTTCGATCCCCCCATGTGGGGAACTCTACTGACATCATCTCGACATGGACCCGGCTCGCACCGCCCGCCGGCTCTGGACGCTCACCGAGCCGTATCACGCCGTCACCTACTACGCTCCCGAGTCGCGGAAGGCCTTCGAAGCGGTCGGCTTGCACGGGTTCTGGCGGGGTTACTTCGCGGGACGGGCGGCGCCGCTCGGTCCCGTCGACGCCGGCGCTGTCACCGCGACGTTCTACGGCTTCCATCCCGCGTTCGTCGCCCGCGCTGTCCCCGAGGTTTGGTCGCTGGCGAGCCCGGGCGGTTGCGCTCGAAGCCCGACTCGCCGGCCTCGACGCCGGGCTCCGCAACCTGCTCGGCCCTGCTCTCCCCGCGGCGGACACCGCGACCGCCGCCGACCTGATCCGGAACGCCATCGAAGGCTGCGACGCCGCCGGCCGCCCATTGTTCGCCGCCAACCGCGACCTCGACTGGCCCGCTGACCCGCACCTCGCGCTCTGGCACGCCACCACGCTGCTCCGGGAACACCGCGGCGACGGCCACGTCATCGCCCTGAGCGCGGCCGGCGTCGACGGCTGCGAGGCGCACGTCACCCAGGTGACCGCCAACGGCGCGCGGCCCGATTCGATCCAGCCCTACCGGGGATGGAGCGAGGAGGACTGGGGCGCTGCGGTCGCGCGGCTGCGCGAACGCGGCTGGCTCGACGGCGACCGGAAGCTCACCCTCACCGGGCAGGCCGAGCGGCGGAACGTCGAGCACGTCACCGACCAGCTGGCCGCCGAGCCGGTGGTCAGGTTGGGTGACGACGTTGAACGGCTCGGCTCCTACCTCGCGCCAATCACCGCTCGCCTGGGCGACCGCATGATCCCCTACCCGAACGCGATCGGCGTCCCACGCCCGATCGACGGATCGGGCTGACCACACGAGCACTTCGCCGCCCTGCCCGAGCATCACCGATCCGGGGAGCACGCGGAGCCGCCATGGCTCGAGCCGCAGCACCGCGAACGCGTCGGACCGAGGTCCGTCCGACCACGGAGGAATGATCGCGGGGTCGTACCCGACCGGTGCCGGGGCGTTCTTGAACTTCTCCCATACCGTCTCGCGGGTTTCGATGTCGAACGCCAACTCGGCGCGGCAGTCGGCGGTGCAGGTGTCGTGCGTGGGTGTCCAGTACGTGACCGAGACGAACGGGGAGCCATTCAGGTGCGCGCGCTTGAGCGGCGTCGGACCGGTCGCGACCCAGCCCACCAGCGCGGCCCCGTCCCACTCCCAGTAGGGATGCAGTATCCGACCCCGCGGTCGACCTTGGCCGTCGACGGTTGCAACCGTCGCCCACACGATGCGGTGCGCCATCTCGACGAATGAGGGCCCGGTCCGGTCCAGGTCGGTCATGCGCCGATCTTGCCAGCCAGGTGATTCACTGCGCCCATGCCGTCGCCCCGGTGCTCGACCTGAAACTGCACATGACGGCGTTTGGCCCGCGGGGCCCGGTTCGGGAGCCAGACTGGGCGATCGAGATCATGCGTGAATACTGGTGAGCGCATGGAGAAAAGGAAGCCGGGCCCGATGACCGAGAAGCTCGCGCTCCACGACCCGGCGACGTACGCCCACGGGTTTCCGTACGAGTACTACCGGCACCTCCGCGACGAGGACCCCGTCTCGCACTTCGACCATCCGGTGTGGGAGCGGGGGTACTGGGCGCTCGCCCGCCACGCCGACGTCCAACAGGCCTCCCGCGACACACACGCGTTCTGCAACGCGCCCAACCCGTTTCTGGAGGCCGGCGCCGCCAACGAACAGTCCGGGACTTCCGCGCTCCTCATCAGCCTCGACGGCAACGAGCATCTCCAGCTGCGCAAGCTCATCAACCGCGGGTTCACACCGCGCCGCGTCGCCGACCTCGAGGACCGGATCCGCAAGCGGACGGACTCGATCATCGATTCGCTCGCCGGCAACTCGTCCTGTGACCTCGTCGCAGACGTCGCGTTGTGGCTTCCGCTGCACGTCATCGCCGACCTGGTCGGCGTGCCGGAGGTCGACCGGCGCAAGGTGTTCGAGTGGACGGAAATGACCTTCGGGTTCGACGCGTCAGTGACGTCGGAACAGCGCGGTGAGGCCGCCGTCGCGATGTACCAGTACGCCGACGCGATGTGCGAGGAGCGCCGAACAACCCCTTGTGACGATCTCATGAGCGTGTTGCTCGCCGCCGAGGTCGACGGCGAGAAGCTCACACAGATGCAGATCGACCTCTTCTTCATGCTCCTGCAGAACGCGGGCAGCGAGACGACCCGCAACCTGATCACCTCGGGCACGCTCGCGCTCCTGCAGCAGCCCGAACAGCTCGATCGTGTCCGCGCCGATCTGTCGCTGCTCCCGGTCGCGATCGAGGAGTTGCTGCGATTCGTCACGCCCGTGATGCAGTTCACCCGCACCGCGGTCACCAACACGGAACTCGGCGGACAGCCGATCGCGGCGGGCGATCGCGTCCTGCTGGTGTACAGCTCGGCAAACCGCGACGAACGCGCCTTTCCGATCCCCGACTGCGTCGACGTGGCACGCACACCGAACGACCACGTCGCGTTCGGTGCGGGCGGGCCGCACTTCTGCCTCGGCGCCAGCCTGGCCCGCCTGGAAGCCAAAGAGATGTTCGAGGCGATCCTGACCCGGTTCGAGGGACTCGCCGTCGCCGCCGACCCCGGCGAGCTGCCGCGGGTCAACTCGAGCCTCATCGACGGCTTCTCGCACCTCCCGGTCAGCTGGAACGCCCTGCACTGATCGTGGACGCCTGGTACCGCGAGTGGCGACCGCCCGCAGCGCTGTCCCAACACGTCGTGTGCACCTGGGCCGGCCAGCTCGGAGCCGAGGGGGCGACCTACACGTCGTCGGTGCTCCCCGACGGATGTATCGACATCGTCTGGGACGGCTCCCGCCTGTTCGTCGCCGGGCCCGACACCCGCGCGGTTCCGATCGCGCGCACCCCCGGAGGCAGCTTTGTCGGCATCCGCTTCCGAACCGGCCGGGCGCCGACACTTCTCGACTGCCGGGCCGACGAGATCCGCGACCAGCGTGTCGAGCTCGGCGACGTCTGGGACGCCGGTGCCGCCACCAAACTCTCCGACCAACTGGCGGTGGCACCGACGCTTGCCGCCGCCGCGGGCGCACTGGCTGCCGGCGTCGCGAGTGCGCTCCCGGCGGCACGAGAGCCCGATTGCCTCGCCGACGCGGTGGTGAACGAGTACCGGCAGCACATGGCGCGCGCCGCACCGGCCGCGAAGAGGTTCGGCGTCAGCGAGCGTACGCTGCACCGCCGCTGCGTGGCGGCGATCGGCTACGGCCCCGCCACGCTCGCTCGCGTGCTGCGCTTCCGGCGTTTCATTGCCCTCGCTGAGCGCCGTCCCGACGCCGGCCTCGCCGTGCTTGCGGTCGACGCGGGCTACGCCGACCAGGCGCACCTCACCAGAGAGACCCGCCGGTTGGCGAGCATGACGCCGAGCGAGCTTGTCTCGCGGCCCGGTGTCCGAACCGTTCAAGACGCGCTGGCACCGGACCCCGGATACTCCTGACCGGAGGTACGCAGATGGAAATCAAGTTTGTTGCCGGTTTCAGCGCCATCGCACCCGACGGGTCGGCCAGCGCGGCGTTCTACCGAGACACGCTCGGGCTGCCGCTCGAGGGTGACGAGTACGTGTCCACCGAGAAGGTCGCCGGGGTGAAGCACCTGGGCGTGTGGCGGCTCGAGGACGCGGCTCAGTCGTGCTTTGGCGCCACGACGTGGCCGGCTGACATCCCCGTGCCGCAGGCGACAATCGAGTTCGAGGTCGACGACGTCGCGGCGTCGGCGGCGGAACTCGAGACGCGGGGGCTCCGCCTGCTCCACGGCGCCCGCACCGAGCCCTGGGGCCAGACGGTGGCGCGCGTCCTGAGCCCCGAAGGTTTGATCGTCGGGCTGTCGCACACGCCGTGGTTGCGGGGCGAGACCGAATAGCTCCTGGTTACGAGGCGGCGGACGGGTACCGGCGAATGCGGTCGTCTCCGCGGCCGCGAACAGCGCTCAACTCGACTCGTCGGCTGGCGTACCACGTGATCGGCTCATCGTCATTGCGTCTCCTCCAAGAGCGCGCGTGTCGGTCGAGTATCGACGGGGCGCGTGTCGAGGGCGTCTCCGTCGGGCGACACGCGTGCGACGAGCACATGAAGCGTGGATGTCGTGACCGACGTCACTCTGGCCGGGATAAGTGTCACACGCGACCGGTACGTTACCTCTACAGCTTCCCCCGCCGGTCTCGCCAATCGGGAGGAAGCGATGCTGCTCCGATCCGGACCTGTCCCAACGCGTTTTCGCTCGGCCCGCGACGCGCTCGACCTCATCGAAGCCGCCTTCGACGCGCACACCATGACGCTGATGATCGTGGAGCGAGCGACCGCCCACGGATTGGTCGTGAACCTGACTGGCCCGGTCCCACCGGACCACCTCGAACGGCTCCACCAGCTCATGCTCGGCGCGCTCCGGGACGAGCCCGGCTGCCGGCTCGTGCTCGCGTCCCGCACGGCCCGCCTGACGCCGGGCGCAGCCGAGATCAGCACGTGGCGCCGGCTCCAGGCCCACCACACCGGGAGCGAGGTGATGCTGCTCGACTGGTTCCTCACCGATGGAGAGCGGTCGGTCTCGGTCGCGACCGCCGCGGGCGACGCGCCCGCCTGGCCGGCCACCGGGAACGGTCGGTCGCCGGACCTATCCTGAAACCGATGGAATCGATTCCGCTCGCCGGGGAGCCATTCACCAGCGAAGAAGAGATCGCGGTCGATTCTCCGTTCGACGGCCACCGCATCGCGACCGTGCCCAAGTGCAC
>JBOGFL010000344.1:0-2895 GCA_050743285.1 Acidimicrobiia bacterium | reverse complement strand
TTGAGGGCGCAAGGCTCCTGGTGTCGTGGTGGCAGACGGGCGGCGCCACGGAATCAGATGCTCAGCCGCACGCTCTGTACCCCCACGCTGAGGTGTCGAACCGATCCGGTGCTACTGGGCTTGAGGCGTGGTCTCGGTGCGCCCGACGGCGAGGTAGGCGCCGCCGAGGAAGAGGCGATGGACACGGAGGCCAGGTACCTCAGCGGCAAGATGGCTCCACGGGGCGTCGAACCCCTCGAAGGTGGTCACGTAGCGGCGCGCCACTGATCTGACGATTGCGTTGACCGGGATCGCCCAGCGCGGAGCGGATGCGGGTCCGAAGGCGACCACGCCCGCGCCGGGGCGGCCCGCTCCAACCGCGCGCCTCACGGCGGCGGGTGTTCGCATCAAGTCATGCGTCTCGAAGAACAAGATGCCGTCGACATCGCTTGGCAGCGTTGCCGTCGCCGCGTCACCAACGAGGACCTCGACGTTCTTCCATTCGTTGTCCTCCACCCGTTGACGCGCGACAGCCGCCATCTCCTCGCTCAGCTCGATCCCGGTTATCTGCCCCGTCGTACCGACGATTGACCTGAGAGCCCCGAAACTCGCCCCCGTGCCGCAGCCCATGTCAAGGACGTGATCGCCATTGCGCAGATTGAGGCGCTCGACAGCCCGATGTCGGAGAGGGGCCACGAACCGGATGTGTCTGTCGTACCGGGAGGCGAGCTGACGGTATCGGCGCCGAGCCTCGGCGGTGTCCGGTGACGGCCCGGGTTCCACCCCGGCAACCTACCTCTCGCCGCTCGACGTGCCTGGGGGTTCGAACTTTGACCGCCTCCTACCGCCGGGAGCGGGATGGCCGATTAGAAGCGCTCCCAGCACTCGATCTCGACGTACCCAGTTACGCCGCCAGTCGCAGATCACGTTCCATGCCAGCGACGAAGGTTGGCGTGAGACGGGGCGTGGCCTTCGGGAAGGACGAGGCGGTCTTGCGTCGGCGTGCCGACGATGATGAGGTCGACGAGACTCTCCCGCTACTCCGCGTGGGAAGGTGGCCAAGGGCGCCCTCGAGACCGATGCCGCCAGCCGGGCGGCCCCTGCGAAGCGTCCCCTCGGTCTCCACCTCGACCGCGTCAGATCGTCCGAACGGGCGGGAGGTGGTCGACGAGTTGGTTGACGGTTCGGAGGGTCCGACGGAGATCTGCTTCGCTCACGCGGGCGGAAAGCTGGTTGGCCCATTCGTCTGGGCGGCCGCGAGACGCCCGATGGCGTCGCGCCCGGCCTGGGTGGGTTCGGCGACGCTCCTCGCCGAGGAGACTGGAGCGAAAAGCGATGCCCCGGACCTTCGGGCCGAGCCAGATTTGGTCGGAGGCGCGTCTCAGTGGACCAGTTGAGCGACTTGCTCGAACAGTCGACGGTTCAAAAGCAGTCCACGCACCTCCACTCGATTTCGGCTGTTCAAGCCATTTGCAAGTCTTCAGCGTGTCGCATGACGACAGACCGCGCTACGCCGTCTTCTTCCAGACCGAGACGTGTGAGGTGCTCTCGCTCGTCAAGGGCTCGCGCGTCCAGCCGCTCCAGCGCTCGCGCAAGGTCATGCCGGCGATCCGCGCCATCAGGTCGAGCTCCGACGGCCACACATAGCGATAGGGCGCCGAGAAGAGCTCGAGCTTGTCGTCGACGGCCCAGTAATGGTGGGAGTACAAGATCTGCGCCGTCATGTCGGTGTATTCGTCAAAGCCCACATACGTCGGGCTCACAGTGAACGCGCGAACGGTTTCGCCGGGCGGGAGCCGCCGGAGGTCGGGCACGCCGACCTCGATGACGAAGCACCCACCTGGTTCGAGGTGTGCGGCGACATTGCGGAAGCACTCGACCTGCTCGTCCTGGGTGGTCAGATTCGTGATCGTGTTGTAGACGAGGTACGCAAGCCTGAAGGTGCCGTCGACTCGGGTCGTGGCGAAGTCGCCGATCGTGACGCCGATGTCGTCAGCGCCGACCTTCGCCCGGAGCCGTTCGACCATGGCCGGGGAGAGGTCGATCCCGTGCACGGGGACACCGCGCTGGCTGAGCGGCAACGCGACCCGGCCGGTGCCGATCCCGAGCTCAAGGGCCGCGCCGTCTCCCGCGAGGTCGGCGAGGAAGTCGACCGCCGGGTCAAGGACCGCTGGGTCGAAGATGTCCGAGGCCGCGTCGTATCCCGCCGCGACGCATTCGTCGAAGTAGATCTTCGGCACGGGCACACTCTTGCATTGCTGCCTGGTGACCATAGGCGGAATTGTCCATCACACATGCGGCCGAGGAAGCGGTCATGACGGAGGTCACTTCGAGCGGTCGCCGGAGCTTTTGGGCTCGACCGTGCGCCGTGACCGTTGACGGTTGCGAATGCCGCCGTCACGGAGTCCGCCTTGTACCCCGACGGGGAGCGTGTTGGTGGGTTGCAGGTCGAGTGCGTCGAAGTCGACCTCCGGGAAACGCCGGTCGAAGCCGACCGCCTTGTGTGTGAGCGAAAGCGAGAGGGCTACGGCGACGTCGGCGCCGATCACTCCCAGTTTTCGGGCCGCCACGGCGATGCGGGTTTGGCAGCGACAGTCGACCGAGTGGATGGCGGCCGTCTTGGCCGCAGATCCGACAGCGATGCCGAGGTCGATGTCGCGCAGGTTGCATTGCGGTCCGATGAACTCGAGCTCGTCAGAGTCGGCGCGCAGGCTCGCGGTGGCATGGAGGAACTCGGCGCAGGTGGCGTAGCCGCAGGCACCGCAGTCGTAGTTGGGCGGGTACCAGTCGGCGAGGCCGACGAAGAGCGTGGCGTCGATGGCTTCGGCGACGTCGGCGTCGCGAAACCAGATGGCCTCACGGCGTTCCTTGCCGCGGGCGCGCATCCAGTCCGCGAGTTGGACGAGGGTGTCGTGG
>JBOGFL010000343.1:0-14497 GCA_050743285.1 Acidimicrobiia bacterium | reverse complement strand
CGCATCGCCCGCAACGACGTGTCCTTCGGTGAAAACACCACACTGTGGCGGGTCGACTTCCATGTCGCCGAGCCCGACGAACGCGCCCAACTCGCTGGCGCCGCCACGCTCACGACCGGCGAAGTCGACGAGATCGAGCGCCGGCTCGACCGCCTCGACCGGGCGAGCGCCCACGGCCCCTGGACCCGCGCCACGCTCCGCCTCATCAAGAGGCGGCCGGGTGTCGTGTCGACGCGGCTGGCCGAGCAACTCGGCCGGGACCGCCCCTCGTTCAAGCTCGACGTCCGCAAACTCAAGGCCCTGGGCCTCACCCGCAGCCTCGAGGTCGGCTACGAGCTCTCCCCGCGCGGCGTCGCGCTGCTCGCCTCGATCGGCAGGCGGCGGGGGCCGCACTCGAAGAACGTGGGCACGTTCTCGAATTCGTAGCCGGCTTGCAGCTGGACCGTACCGGGCGGAAAGTGGTCGAAGAACGCCTCCAGGCCGGCGCGCGCAACGACCCGGGCCAAAGACGCACCCGGGCAGACGTGCGACCCGTACCCGAAGCTCACGTGCTGGTCGGCGTTGGGACGGTCGGCGTCGAACCGGGCGCCGTCGCTGAACACCTGCTCGTCGCGGTTCGCCGATGCCAACCCGACGATGACGCGGCTTCCGGCCGGTACCTCTGTGCCGCCGATCGAGGCGCCGTCGATGCAGCCGCGCGCCACGAACAGCACGGGCGGCGAGATCCGCAGGCTCTCCTCGACGACGCGCGGGATGGCGCGCTCATCGCCCCGCACGCGGGTCTCGAGCCGCGGATTGGTGAGGAGCTGGTGCAACAGATTGCCGAGCAGCTGGCTCGTCGTCGTGAAGCCGCCGGTGATGAGGTTGCGCACCAGCGCCCGCACGGTGGGGCGCGACAGCGGCGCGCCGTCGACTTCGAGGCCGAGGAGCCGGCCGACGATATCGCCTCCCTCGTCAGAATCGGTCGTCCGGGCGGCGCGCGCCTCGATGCGGGCGTCGATGTAGCCGGCGAACTCGGGGAAGGCGTTGGCGAATCCCTCGCCTCGGTCGGAGCGATTCGTCGCCGGGAACGGGCTCTCCATCAACTCCTTGGCCCAGGCCGCGATCTGGTCGGCGTCCTCCGGTGGGAACCCGAGCAGGTGCACCGTCACGCGGTTCGGCAGCGGGATCGTGAAGGCAGGGACGAGGTCGGCGGGGCCGGTATCCGGTAGCGCGTCGAGGAGGTCGACCGCCGTCTCCCTCATGAACGGCTCGGCGGCGTGAATGAGCTTCGGGGTCAGTGCGGTCACCATCACCCGGCGCACCGCGGTGTGCCGGGGCGGATCGAGCTCGCCGAGGATCCGGTCCTCGAGCGGGATCTCGACGCCGGGCGCCTTCATGCCCGACGCGTTCGAGAACGCGGCGGTGTCGCGCAGCACGGCCCGGCACTCGGTGTGGCGAGGGACGTATCGCATGTTCTCGCCGATCGCCACCACCGGACCCTCTCGGCGCAGCTCCGCGAGCAGCGGCCACGCGTTCTGGGCCTGCGCGGCGTCGAAGGGATCGAAGTCGGTCGCCATGGCGCCTGGCACCCTACCCTCCACCGAGCATGTGACATTCGGAGCGAGTAGTCCGCGCTGACTGTCACATGCTCGCTCACGGCGGAGCGCGTAGCGTGATCATCGATGGCAGAGCACCGTTCGAAGAGCCTGAACAAGCCCGACGAGACGATCCGGTTTTCCCGAGTCACCACCGAGCTCGTGGAACTCGGCGACGTCACCGTCGGGCGTATCTCGCTGGAGCCGGGCTGGCGCTGGTCGGTGGACGTGCGTCCCCACGTCGGCACCCCGTGGTGCATGGCTCGGCACGTCGGCGTCGTGGTGTCCGGTCATTTCGGCGTGGACTTCGAGGACGGCAGCACCATCGAGTACGGGCCCGACGACGTCTTCGAGATTCCCCCTGGTCACGACGGCTATTGCATCGGCGACGAGCCGTGCGTGCAGATCGAGTGGTCGGGCCTCCGCACGTTTGCCGGCTACCGCCCCCGCAACGCGGGTCGATCACTCGTGACATTGCTCTTCACCGACGTCGTCGACTCCACCGTGACGGCCCGCAGCCTGGGTGACGACCGCTGGCGTCAACTTCTGTCGGGTCATTTCGAAGCGGCGCGGGACGCGTTCGACCGGCATGGCGGCCGCGAGATCAAGACCACCGGCGACGGGCTGCTCGCGACCTTCGATGGTCCTGCCGACGCGCTCTCCTGCGCGACGGAGTTGACCCGGGTGGCGGCGCGCGAGGGTCTGCACATCCGCGCCGGCGTCCATGTCGGCGAGGTGGAGCTGGTCGGGTCCGACGTGCGGGGGGTCGCGGTGCACGAGGCCGCGCGCGTGATGGGCCAGGCCGGGGCCGACGAGATCCTCGTCTCGGAGACGACCCGCGCCCTCGCCGGCGCCTCGGGTTTCGCATTCGAGGACCGCGGCACCCACACCCTCAAGGGCCTCGACGGCGAGTCGAGGCTGTACGCCTACCGGCCCGACCGCTGAGCGGTTTGCGACGGGAATGGGTATGAGTCGGTAACGTTTGAACTGTTCACCTTCCCGTAACCCCGAGGTGGCATTGAGCTCGCCGACGGTGCTCCCGCTCCGCCAAGCAGTCCGGCAGGCGCCCCCCGGCGCCGCGTCGGCGGTCGTGCCCCTCGACGGCAGTGGCCACACGACGCCCGAAGTGGGAGGGAAGGCGTCTTCGCTCGACACGCTCGTCAAGGAAGGCTTCCCCGTCCCCCCGGCGGCGGCGGTCACCACTCACGCGTACCGCGCCTTCGTCGACCGCGCCGGACTCGACAAGGCGCTGGCTCGGCTGCGGCCGAGGCTGACCGGCCCTCCCGCGGCAGGCGACGACGCCTTTCGCGAGGTCGAAGAGGCCTTCGCCACCGCGACCATGACACCCGAGCTTGCCGACGGCCTGCGCGCCGCCGCTGGTCAGATCGCCGGCGGCCGGACCCTTGCCGTCCGGTCCTCGGCAACGACCGAAGACCTCGCCGACTCTTCGTTCGCCGGCCAGCACCTGTCGGTACTCGACGTCGTCCCTGACGACGTCGAGGCGGCGGTGCGACGCGTCTGGGCCTCCCTGTGGCATCCCTCGGCAGTCGCGTACCGAGACCGCACCGACCACGACGACAGCGCGGTCGCCATGGCAGTCGTGATCCAGCGGCTCGTACCCGCCGAGCGCAGCGGCGTGTGCTTCACCCGCGATCCGGCCCGGCCTGACGTCGTGCGCGTCGAATCGGTCGCCGGTCTCGGCGAGGCGTTGGTTTCGGGGCAAGCCACGCCGGACACGTACCAGCTCGCACGGGCGACGCTGCGCCTCATCAACGGCTGCTCGCCGCCGGCGCATGTGCGCGAGGTGGCCCGGGCCGCGCTACTCGTCGAGGAGCTGGTCGGCAGCTCCGCACAGGACGTCGAGTGGAGCCTCGCCGACAGCAAGATCTGGGTGCTCCAGTCCCGTCCGATCACCACCGGCGCGGCCGGGCCGAGTCCGGACGCCGACGGATTCGACACCGAACCCCGACCCGGTGACGACTACGCACCGGCCGGCGTGAGCGAGATGCTGCCCGGCGTCCTCACGCCGCTGGAGTGGACGGTGAACGGTCCGATGCTCGAGGACGCGTTCCGGCAGTTGCTCGACCGGCTCGGCGTCCTCCCCGACGGCCTCGAAGGCCCGTTCGGTTTCGTCGGCCGCATCCGGGGCCAGGCGGCACTCAATCTCTCGGTCGTGAAACGGGCCGCTCGGCGCATGGCCGGGACCAGCGGCGCCGAGATCGAGCGTCAGTACCTCGGCGAGGTGGTGACCGAGACCGGTCCCGAGCCTCCGCTCGGCTTCTTCCGCCGAATCGGAAACCTCGGGACGGGATTGCGCGCGCTCCGGCTCCGGCGTCAGGCCGAAGCCGACGCCGAGTTGTTCGAACGCTCCGTCGCCCGTGTCCTCGAGCACCGGGTCGACCTGCATTCGCTGCGCTCGCCCGAGCTGCTGGCGTACCGGGCACGGGTGCGCGACCTCGCCGCCACCGGGTACGCGGCCGAGATCTCGGTTGCCGTGGGCGCGGTGGCGACGTACCGCGCGCTCGAGATCGCACTGACGCGTTGGACCGGCGACAAGGGCCCCGAATGGGCGCAGCGAGTAACACGCGACGCGGCCGCCGGGACCGCGGGCGCGTGCACCAACGCTGTCCGGCTCTGGCGCGTCTACGCCCACGCGGCCGATACGCCCGACCTGGCAGCCGCGATCCAGGAGGGCACGCCCGAAGACGTGGAGAGCCGGCTGCGGGCGGCCGGCACCGCCGGCGACGAGTTCGTCGAGACCCTGATGCGCGATCTCGACGGTTTCGGGTCGGCGGCGGTGTACGGCGGACGGACGTGGAGCGAAAAGCGGGAGGACGTGTGGGCGGTGGTGCTCGGGTGCCTCCGCGGAGCACTGCAATCGCATGACGATCCCGGCGACGCCTCGGCGGCCGACGCCGCCACCGACCTCGCCGAGCTCGAACGGACGCTGACCCGAACCTGGAAGTGGCGCGTGGTGCGCACCATCACCGGCCAGATCGTCGACCTGCGCCGGCGGATGCTGCGCCGGCTGGCGGCCAACGCCCGCACGCTGCTGCGGCGCCGGGAAACAGTGAAGGCTGCACTGCTCTCCCTCGGAGGTGAGGAGCGGCGGTCGACGCTGGAGCTGGCCGACCGCATCACGCGCGCCGGCGCGTTGCGGAGCGCCGACGAGGTCGAGCTGCTCACCGACTGGGAGCTGGAGGAGCTGGCCGCGGGACGCCCGACCACCACCGCCTCCGAGCGGGATCGCCGGGCGCGGGCGCTGGCCGCAATGCGCGCCGCGCCTCCGCTGCCACCGATCATGCGCGACGGCCACGCACTCGAACTGGCCGCCGAGGGCGAAGGCGATCTGCGCGGGTGGGGCGCGAGCCCCGGCCGTTACCAGGGCAAGGTCCGGGTGGCACGCACAACCGCCGAGGCCCGCGATCTGCAGTCGGGCGAGATCCTCGTCGCGCCCGCCACCGACCCCTCTTGGACCCCGTTGTTCCTGCTCGCGGGGGCGGTGGTCGTCGAGCGGGGCGGGACACTCTCGCACGCCGCCATCGTCGCCCGCGAGCTCGGGCTCCCCGCCGTGCTCAACGCCCGCAAAGCGACCGAGCGCCTGCGCACCGGCGACACGGTGGAGGTCGACGGCTCGGAAGGTGTGGTACGACTCGCGGCCGAGCCCGAGGCGGCCTGATGCTCCCGCCCCGCGAGCCGGGCTGGCTCACCGAAGACCAGGACGGCACCAACGTCTTCGTGCCCGGACTCATGGGCGCGGGACTGCTCGTTTCGATGGCGATGCTCGCCGCCGACGGCTTCCGTCGCCTCGATCCGTTCCGGGCCGAGGCCACGCGAGAGCGCGCAACGCAGGCGCACGCCGAGGGACGGGTGCGGGACCTCCATGCCGTTGCGAGCGGCACCACCGCGACGCCGCCGCGGTTCACACGCGATCCCCGGGGTCGGCCCGTCAGCCTCACCGGCGGCGTGCTTGCCCTCGGTCTCGCCGTGGCCGCGGTGTGGTGGTCATTCGTGATCTACAACAGCACCGGCAGCGTGCTCAGCGACCGGGGCTGGACCCTGGGCGGCGGCGGCCTCATCGCCCTCGCGCTCGCCGGGCCCGGACTGGTCCTGCTCGCATCCGGGCTGCTCGGGTCGGCAACCCCCGACTGGCTCACCCGCCTCGCCACCCGGCCCCCGCTCGGCCGGGCCGCCGGGGTCGAATCCGACGATCTCGACACCGTCGACAAGGAGAACTAGCCATGCGCCGCACCGTCGCCCTGGTCATCCTCGGGGTCTTTCTCCTCTACACAGGCGTCTTCTTCTTCGTCTACCTCGCCCGTGCCTTCCGCCTGGAGAGCCCGGAGAATGCGCCGGTCGTGAACGTCTACCATGGCGACAACTTCCTCCGGGCCCTGCTCGTACTGCTCCTGTTCCTGATCGGAGAAGTCTTCGTCGTGTATCTCGCGGTGGCGGCCCGCCGCGACCAGAGCGTGAACGTACGGCGAGATCTCTGGTCCTGGCTTCGCTCCCGCGAACAGCTCACCGGCGAACCCGCCGACCGCATCGCGGAGCGTGCGATCTCCGCCTACCGCACCCGCCTCGAAGGAGGCGCGACCGCCGGGAGTTCGTTGAGTGATGTAATGAATGCCGGTGACTGACGTCTCACTCGCGCCCGAGCAATCGCCCTCTCCGCCCGAGCCGCCCGAGTCGCCGCCCCCTCTGCTGGTCTCCCTCCACGACCACCCGCCCGCGACTCCCGCGGGCTTGCTGTTGCGGTCCCACTACACGGTGCCGGTGGTCGTGGGCGCGTTCGTTCTCCTGGCCCTCGCCGCCGCCGTCAATGGCGGTTCGCTGCTCCTCACCTGGGATGAGCCGGTGCAACGCTGGGTCGAGGCCCATCGCAGCGGTGCGCTCGATGCACTCTTCCGTTTCTTCACGCGATTTGGCGGCCTGACGACGGTGCTTTCAGGCCTCGCCGTACTGCTTGCACTCGTCTACCGGCTGTGCCGCCCGCTGGCACTGGCACTCCTGATCGCGTGCGCAGCCCGACCGCTGATCGAGTGGACGCTGAAGTCCCTCGTCGACCGGTCCCGGCCCGACCTCGACCGCATGGTGCCGGGCAACGGCCCGTCCTTTCCGAGCGGCCACGTGATGGCGGCGATCGCGGTGTGGGGTCTCGTGCCACCGGTCGTCGCGCTCTGCACGAACCGCCGGGTGTGGTGGTGGATCGCCAGCGTCAGCTCGGGGATCCTCATCCTGCTCGTCGGCGCCAGCCGCATCTACCTCGGCGTCCACTGGTTCTCGGACGTCGTGGGGGCGCTCCTGTTCGGGGTGCTCTACCTGCTGGCCATCGAGCTCGTCTTCGACCGCGCGCACCACCGGTACGGCTGCGCCATGCGCGGCGCGTCCCACGACGCTCGCTAGACCGGCACCGACTCGGTCCGTTCCGGGGTGTCGACGGTGCGCCCGTCCGCGCTGATGTAGATCGGCGGCTCGATGAGGTGTGCCTCGAGAGGACGGTCGGTCGGCTCGAACCGAGGCTGGTCGGGGCGGGCGCGTTCGGCGACGTAGCGCCACTTCCGCGGAACCCGGCGTACTCCGATGGTGTAGATCGTGAGCCCACCGTCGGAGTCGATCCTTACGCGCAGGAAGTTGCGGTAGTCGGGTATTCGCTGTGACGAGAACGAGTGCGTGGCGTGCTTGCGGAAAAGGCGGAACATCAGGAACAGGTACAGCGCAAACAGCTCGGCTCCGAGCAGACCACCCGCCACCGCGATAATGACGATGAAGGCGGCGGCGTCGGTCTTGAGCGTGAAGTCGACGAAGGAGAACTCGAACTCCAGCTTGTTGGCTGGAAGGTTGTACACGAGCTGCGCGGTTTCCCAGATCACCGTCACGAGCAGGATCAGCTGGAACAGCCAGTGGACGAACCCGACCGCGATCCGCCGGGTGAGGGTGGGGGCATCGGCGAACCCAATGAAGACGGCGAGCAACCCGAACGCGACGATGAAACCGAACGGGTTGTTGAAGACGGCACTCACCACGTCATTCGGGTCGGTGTCGCGCAGCGCCTTGGTGAGCCCGAGGGAGGTTCCCTCGGTCAGGGCGAACCGCACGACCAGCGCAAACACCAGGTAGAGCAACGCGACGAAGGCGACGAAGCTCGGGTTCTTGAACGGCGCCAGCAATGTGCCCCACCGCAGGTGGCGGGACGTCTTCTTGCTCGGGTACACGGCAGCTTGCTCGTACTTCACATTGCCCTCGGCCTCGGGCCAGCGGAACTCCTTGGCCAGATGGTTGGTCGGGTAAAGGAAGGCGGCGGCGGCGCCGGATGTTATCCGCTGGTGCTGACCGTCGGCGGTGGCGTAGCGGTTGTAGTGGTGAATGTCGCCGGCGAGGACCAGCGGCAACTCGAGCTTGTTGGCGTGGATGATCTCGTGCTCGAACTGCTGGAGGTTCGTCATCGACATCTCGGTGTACAGCTGGTTCTCGCCGATGTCGGCGAACAGCCAGCTCGGCCGGTGGGTGATCAAGATGACCTTGTCGCCCGGTTGCAGGTCCTCGGACGCCACCCGGCGAAAGAACGACATCTGGGGCTCGTCGATGAAGAAGTCGAACGCCAGGTCGATCCCGAGGATCCACCAGCGGTGGGGAAGCTTGACGGTGAAATAGCTGCGGGACTGCTCCGTGCGCCAGCCACCGATCTGCTTGCCCTCGCAGAACAACCGCAGGAACGTGGTCAGGCCGTCGTACCAGTCGTGGTTGCCCGCGCAGACGAACATCGTCGGCGGCACCGCGCCGTCGGGTGGCGCCGGGAAGGCGCCCTCGAACGGACCGACAAACCGGTTCCGGTACTCATCGGCCGTCGCGGCCGGATAGGCGAGGTCTCCCCCGAGAACGAGGAGGTCGCCGCGCGGCGTCGTGTGCGTCACGCCTTCGTGCTGGAACTCCAGCTCTTCGGTCGCGAGCATCGCGGTCGCGTAGGTGGGGTCGAACCCGTCGCCGGTGTCGGCCAGGAAATCGATCCAGAGAGCGTCGCGATCCGAGAAGTCGGACTCCCCGGACTCCTTGAGCGCGGCCTGGATCTCGCGCTTGTCGGAATAGGCCCCGAAGATGGTCGACAAGAGGACCTGCAGCGCGGTGACCGACAGGCCGCGCGGCCCGAGCCAACGAACCATCGGCTGCGGCGTGAAGCCGAGGTCTCGGGGCGCGTCGCGGATGGTCATGGTGTCGACACGGTACCCGGAGCTGCGTGAATGGCTACCGCCGGGACCAATAGGCTCGTCCGATGGCCCGGCGATTCGCGTTGCTCGATCCATTCGTCGCCGAACTGGACGCACTGGAGCTGGGTGGTCGCGACGAGGCCGACGCCATCCGCATGGTGCAACCGGTCGTCGAGCGATGGGTACGCGATCCGGCGTGGGTCGATGTCGGGCAGTTCTCGGGAGTGGCGCAGGAGTGTGCGCTCGTCGAGCACGGCGGGCCCCATGGCGTCATGGTGCTCGTCGATGCGTGGCCCGGTTCCTGGCGCGGCGTCGTGCACGACCACGGCACCTGGGCGGTCGTCGGCTGCGCCCACGGCGTCGAACAGCACCGCTTCTGGAGACGGGTCGGCGGCGGCGAGGGACCTGGCCGGTGCCGGATGGAACGGGGCTCCGACCACGTCGCTCGTGCCGGCCAGGCGCTGGCGATGGGTTCCCAGGCCATCCACGAGGTCGACAACCTCGCGCCCGCGGGCGGGGTTTCGGTGTCGTTGCACGTGTACGGCTCTGACCTCCGCCGGACGCACCGGCTGCTCTACGACCCGGCGGCCGGCGTCGCCGCCCCGCACCCCAACGACGAGTTCATCGACGACAGCTGACCCCGCCGCCAAAGGTCACCGGCCGCTCGCCTACGCTGCCCCGGTCGTGGCTGCGGATCCGCCCTTCGATGTGGTCCTCGTCATCGCCGACGACCAGCTCGCGCCCGACAGCGTCCACCGGGCGATGCCCTTCCTGGCGACCCGGCCTCACGGCGGTTGGACGACGTTCCGCGACGCAACCGCCGCGACGCCGTTGTGCGGCCCGAGCCGGGCCACACTCCTGACCGGCCAGTTCGCGAATCAACACGGCGTCGTCGACAATGACGGCTCACTCCTCGACGACACCAGCACGATCGCCACCTGGCTACAGACTGCCGGCTACCGAACCGGCCTCGTCGGCAAGTACATCAACCGCTTCCCGTTCGGGAAGTCGGCCCGGGCCCGACCCGGGTGGGAGACGTGGCGGGTGTTCACAAACCCCGGCTACTTCGCGTACACGATCACGCGCGACGCCACCGGCCGCCGACGGCATCCGTCGACGTACTCGACCGACTTCCTCACCCGGGCGGCGGTAAAGTTCATTTCGAAGGTTGCCGAGGACCCGCGGCCATTCATGCTGCTCGTCGGCTACAACGCGCCCCACTCGCCGCACACACCGGCCCTCATCTACTCGGGCATCGCGATCGGCTTCACCGATTCGCCGAACTTCAACGAGGAGAACGTCGGTGAGAAGCCGGGCTACATCCGGGGACTTCCGGCGCTGAAGCCGGGCAAGCAGACGCGGGTCCGGAACGCACGCCAGGACCACTACCGGGCGCTGCGGTCGGTCGACGACGGCATACGAGCCATCATGAACGAACTCGAAGCCACCGAGCGGCTCGACCGCACGCTGTTCATCTACACCGGCGACAACGGCTATTCATTCGGCGCCCACCGCTGGCTGCGGAAGCGGGTCCCCTACGAGGAATCGGCGCGGGTCCCGCTCCTCATGCGTTACCCGACCGCGACCGCCGACCGGAACGTCACCGTGCCGGCGTCGACGGTCGATGTGGTCGCGACGATCGCCGACATCGCGGGGGCGACGCCGGGCCTCCCACTCGCGGGCGAGTCACTGCGGCCGATACTCGACGGCACTGCTTCGGGCCTTACCCGCGCCGCCGCGCTCATCACCTATCGGGCCGCGGGCATGCATGTACCCCGCTACTGGGCAGTTCGCACGGAGGCAGCGAAGTACATCGAGTACGACGACGGCGAGCGCGAGTTGTACGACCTCGTCGCCGATCCCTTCGAAACAGCCAACATCGCCACCGAGCCGCCGTCACCGCAGCAAACGGCGCTGGCGGCCCAGCTCGCGGAGTTGAAGGCCGCGGCCGGGGCGTAGTCCCGCGTCAGGCCGCGGGGGCGGTGATCGTGGCCAGCAGGCCCTCGACGACGGCGCGCATCGATGTGGCGTCGGCCCCGTCGGCAATCGAGGTCGCGGCCTCGTGCAGCGCGGCCATCACGACCAGCGCCAGCTCGTCGACCGGACCGAGTGGCAGCCGTCCACCGCGCTCGGCACCGCGTAGGGCTTCCCGCACCATCCCGAGTCCGTAGCGCTCCGCCAGCGCGCGCCGCACCTCGACCGGTAGTACCGCCGGAGCATCGAGCAACACGATGCGCCGGACCTCCGGCGTCGCCGCCGCGTCGAGGAACGACAGCGCGCCGAGCCGGAGTTGCTCGACCGGGTCGGCGGCCGCCATGGCCGCGACCGCGATCGCCTCGCACAACTCACCCTCGACCTCTTCGTACACGGCCTCGAAGAGGTCCTCCTTCGAGGAGAAGTGGTGGTAGAGCGCGCCGCGCGTCAGGCCCGCCCGCTCGACGATGTCTTCGCGCCCGGCGGCGGCAAACCCGCGCTCGGCGAAGAGCGCCCGGCCGGCCGCGATCAGCGCCGCGCGCGTCTCGGCCCGGCGTTCTGCCTGGGTCCGGCTGTGACCGGTGTCACGCTTGACGGCTGCGCCCTTTCGTGGGATACATGCAGGCAGCCTGCACGTTAGTCGGATCTTCATCCCGGAGGGGGACGATCATGGCGCTACCGCGAGCGGAAGTCAGCGACGGCCTGTTGTCGGAGATGGAGGCGTTCGAGGCCTTGATCCGGCCGCTCACCGCGGCCGAGTGGGACACGCCGAGCCGTTGCGACGAGTGGACCGTCGGCGACGTCGCCCGGCACGCAATCGGTTCGATGACCGACGTGGTCGAAGGCCGGCTCGATGGCCTGGGGACGCCCGCGGTGACCCAGCGTGAGGTCGACGAGCGGGCCGGGCGATCGGCGGAGCAGCTCGCCGACGAGTGCGCCGAGACCGCCAAGGCGGCCACGGGCATGCTTCCCATGTTCGACGACGATGCCTGGGCCGCGCCCGCACCCGGCGGCTACGACGGCACCCTTGGCGACGGCGTCGAGGCGCTCTGGTACGACTTCTGGCTGCACGGCGACGACGTCCGCGCCGCGCTCGGCAAGCCGAGCGTCCTCGGCACCGGTCTCCGCGGCGGGGTTTCGCACGTGGCCGGCATCGCTCGGACGTTCGGATGGAAGGGCGACGTGCCCGCCAACGACGACGCTGCCTTCGCGTTCGTCCTCGCCGCCACCGGCCGCGGCACTCCCCAACCGGACGTCCCCAGGATCTACGCGTAACCCGTTACCAACGTCCTGGCGTCGCACCGGGCGGTTTATGGCCCCGTGCGACGCGAAAACGTGAACGCGGCTCTTACCGCGCCTTCACATTGGGCACACGGTCCCGGCGCACACTCGGGTCACCACCGACCGGAGGACGCGCTCGTGGCAGATGTCCGTACCACCACCGAACGGCGGCCGGTGCACGCCGGGCTCGCCGCGCTCTCGCTGGGCGCCGCACTGATCCACGCCTCCGCGATCAGCGCCCACTCGGAGCACATGCTGCTCGCGACCGGTTTCGTGCTGGCCGCGGCCGCGCAAGGCGCATGGGCGCTCGCCATCGTCGCCCGTCCCGCGTCGCGCATTGTGCTCGTAGTCGGCACCGCGCTCAATGCCGTCCTCGTTGCGGTGTACCTCGGTAGCAGACTCACCGGCCTGCCCATCGAGGGGCTCGAGACCCCGGAGCCGTTCGGGTTCCAGGACCTCACGAGTGCCGCGTTCGAAACCGCGCTCGTCGCCGGGTGCGTCCTGGCGCTGAGCCCGCACCTGTTGTCCGGCTTTCGTCGCCTCCAGGCCCTTGCCGCGGGCGCGATCGTGCTCGTCGTCGCCGCAGTCGCCGTGCCGGCCCTCGCCGCGGGCGAGAACCACAGCCACGGCGCCATCGGTCACTCGCACGACGAGTCCGTCGCACACGACGACGGGCACGTGCACGAAGACGGCACCGGTCACGAGCACCCGACCGGCGGTGTCACGCCGGAGCAACAGGCCCGCGCCGACGATCTCGTCGCCGAGACCGAAGATGCGCTGGTGCGCTGGGAGGATCCCGCCGTCGCCATCGAGGACGGCTTCCGGTCGATCGGTGACGGCCGGCGCCCGAACGGCTACGAGCACTACATCAACACCGCGTACCTCGCCAGCCACGACGTACTCGACCCCGAGCACCCCGAGTCGCTCGTCTACCAGAAGGGCGCCGACGGGAGCAGCACGCTGGTGTCGGCGATGTACATCCTCCCTCCTGGCTCGACGATGGACGACGTGCCCGCCATCGGCGGCCCGCTGACGCCGTGGCACGACCACGACAACCTCTGCTGGAGCCCGGACGGGCGGATCGCCGGGATTCTCGTCAACGGGGCTTGCGTCCCCGGTGGGGAGTTCCGCGGTCGTCGGCGCCGATGCTGCACGTCTGGATCGTCGACAACCCGTGCGGTCGCTTCGCCGGGATCGAAGGCGGCGCCAGCGGTGGCCACGGTGAATCGTGCGACCACAGCCACGCCGCCTGACCCGCCGCCGTAGATTCGCGGCCTCTGGAGCATCCGCACCCTGATCATCTGGGCGGCGTCGCGCATCCCGACGAGCAAGCCGTGGTCGCGCACCGGTGGCTCGCGCTTGTCGTGCTGTGCGTGGCGGTATTCATCAGCACCGTCGACACGACTGTCGTCAACGTCGCGCTGCCCGACATCGCCACCGATCTCGACGCGACGACCGCCGACCTCCAGTGGGTCATGGACGCGTACACGATCGCGTTGGCCGGACTCATCCTCCTCGGCGGAGGCCTGGCCGACCGCTTCGGCCGTAAGCGGATCTTCACCATCGGCCTGATGCTCTTCGCGCTCACGTCACTGCTCGCGACGTTCGCCGACTCCCCCGCCGAGCTCATCGCCTACCGGGCGCTCATGGGAACGGGTGCTGCGTTGATCATGCCGCCTGCCCTCTCACTGATCGCGGTGATCTTCCCGCCCGACCAGCGCCGCACCGCGCTCTCGGTCTGGTCGCTGATCGCCGGGATAGGCGTGGCGATGGGCCCGGTGGTGGGCGGGTTGCTCCTCGACAACTTCTGGTGGGGCTCTGCGTTCCTCGTCAACGTGCCGGTCGCGCTCGTCACCATCGTCGGCGCGTTGCTACTCCTGCCCGAGTCCCGACGCCCCGGTGCCCCGCCCCTCGATGTCGTCGGCGCGGTGTTGTCGGTACTGGCGCTCGGCGGTCTGATTTACGCCATCATCGAGGGGCCCCACACCGGCTGGCTCGATCCCGAGATCGTCGTCGCCCTCGCCGGTGGCGTCCTGCTCGTCGTGCTCTTCGCCTGGTGGGAGCTTCGCCAGCGCGATCCGCTGTTCGATGTCCGCGTCCTTGCCGACGGCCGCGTGTTGGCGGGCTTCACGACGATCTTCCTCTTCTACGTCGCGTTCTTGGGAGTCGAGTTCCTGATTCCCCAGTACCTGCAGTCGGTGGAGGACCGCACGACGCTGGCCGCCGGGCTCGTCATGATCCCGCTCGGCCTCGGTGTCGTCGTCTGCTCACCACTCACACCCCGGCTCATCACGCGGTTCGGCTACCGGCGCATCCTGAGCGGGACACTGGCGGGCGTCGGCGCCGCCGCCGCGCTGCTCTCGCTGCTCGCCGACTTCGGCGGTCCGGCGATCGTGATGGGCGGACTGCTGCTTCTCGGCGTGGCCCTCGGGTTCGGCTTCCCGCCGTCCACCGCCGTGG
>JBOGFL010000342.1:0-1573 GCA_050743285.1 Acidimicrobiia bacterium | reverse complement strand
AAGGCCTTCGGCAAGGACCGCCGCCTCCCCATCACCAACCGCTGGTCCGGATAGCGCGCTCCTGTTTGGTCACACGACCACCAATAGGGTGGTCCAGTGACCAAACGGTTTCTTCCCGAGATCGCGCTCCTGGTCGCGACGGTCTTTTACGGTGCCACGTTCACGATCGTGCAGGACGCGCTCGAAGACGTCACGCCGACCGGGTTCATACTCGTGCGCTTCTCGATCGCGGCCGTGGTACTCGCGCCCTTCGCGTTGGCGCGGGGCTGGAAAGGGCCTGCGCCGCGCCCGACCGACTCGTCCCGGATGCTGGTCCTTGTCGGAGGCGCCATCGGGTTCAGCGCCTTCATCGGCTACGTGTGCCAGAACGTCGGACTCCAGCACACGAGCACCTCGAACTCGGCGTTCATCACCGGACTGTTCGCGGTATTCACGCCCATCGTGCAGGTGCTCGTGTACCGCAAATGGCCCGCGCCCAGCGTTCTGCTCGCGGTCGTCATCGCCGTCATCGGCCTTTACTTCCTGACCGGCGCCGATCTCACGTTGAACCGCGGCGACGCAATCACACTCGGGACGGCCGCCGCCTTCGGTGTGTGGTTCGTGCAGATCGGACGGGCGGCCAACCGGTACGACACGCTCGCGCTCACCACGGTGCAGCTCGCGTTCCTCGCCCTGTTCGCGGTGCCTGCGGTTGCCATCGAGGGGATGGGTGAGCTCACTGGTCGCGCGCTGATGGCGGCGGCCGTGACCGCGGTGGGAGCGTCCGCGATCGCGTTCAGCCTCCAGGTCTGGGCGCAGCGCACCATCGAGCCGGCCCGGGCCAGCGTCATCGGGCTGTTCGAACTGGTGGTGGCGGGCTTCGTGGGCTACGCCGTCGGTGAGCGGCTGGGCTGGGCCGGCTACCTCGGCGCCGGCGTCATCCTCGCCGCCATCCTCGTCGCCGAATCGGGCACCTGGCGGCGGGCGGTCGCCGCGGCACAGAACGATCAGGCGCGGTACTCGACTCCCGGGAGCGCGCAGACCATCTCGTAGAGGAGGTTGGCGCCGACCAGCGCGGTGTTGCCGGAGGGATCGTACGGCGGCGAAACCTCGACGAGCTCGGTACCGACGAGATCGAGCCCGCGGCAACCCCGCACGATCTCCTGACCCTGGCCCGACGTGAGCCCACCGATCTCGGGCGTTCCCGTACCAGGCGCGAAGGCGGGGTCGAGGGCGTCGATGTCGAAGCTCAGATAGACGGGGCCGGCGCCGAGCTGAGCGCGGACCTCGTCCATGAGTGGAGCGAGTGAGCGGTACCAGCACTCCTCTATCTGCACGACCCGAAACCCCTGGGCGCGTGACCAGTCAAAGTCTTCGGCGGTGTAGCCGGTGCCCCGCAAGCCGATCTGCACGACCCGGGCCCCGTCGAGCAAGTCTTCTTCGACCGCGCGGCGGAAGACGGTGCCGTGGGCGATGCGTTCGCCGAACATGGTGTCGTTGACATCGGCATGGGCGTCGACGTGCACCAGGCCGACGCGTCCGTGGCGGCGCGCCATCGCTCGCAGGATCGGCAAGCTGATCGTTTGGTCACCAC
>JBOGFL010000341.1:0-4821 GCA_050743285.1 Acidimicrobiia bacterium | reverse complement strand
AGCGCGCTCCTACTCGACGAGCCGCTCGGCGCCCTCGACCTCAAGCTGCGACAGGCCATGCAGCTCGAACTGAAGCGAATTCAGCGTGAGGTCGAGATCACGTTCGTCTACGTGACCCATGACCAGGAAGAGGCGCTGACGATGTCGGACCGGATCGCGGTCATGAACGAGGGCCGGGTCGAACAGATCGGGACTCCCGAGGAGATCTACCACCGTCCGGAATCGGTGTTCGTCGCCGGCTTCATCGGGACGGCCAACCTGCTACCCGCCCGCATCGAGCGCGCCGGGGAAAGAGCGGTGGTTGTGCTCCCCGGCGACCGGCGCACAGAAGTGCCCGCGGGCCGCGTCGCCTTCGACGAGGGCACCTCGGCCACCGTCATGATTCGCCCCGAGCGCGTGCGACTGGCGACCAGCGAGCCCGCCAACGGTGCCGGCGCGATCTCGGCCTCGGTCGCCGACCTCGTTTTCCAGGGCCCGGTGATCCGCTGCGCCCTTCGGGCCGTCGACGGCACACCGGTGGTCGCCCACGTCGGGCCCGAAGACGACCTGCCGATGCTGCGACCGGGCGAGCGGGTGTGGGTCACCTGGGAAACCGACGCCGCCTGCCTGCTCCCCGGCGTCGACCCGACGGTCGGACGTCCGACTGAGCTCGAAGAGCTGGAGTTTGCGAGTCACACCTCACCAGGAGGAGAGCAATGAGCGGACGGAGTCGCGCCAGCCGACGGGCCCAGGCAACACCTCATGCGCCGAACCGTCGCCAGTTCCTCGGCCGGGCCGGGCTCGTCGCGGGCGGGGTGGCGCTGACACCGACCGTGCTCGCGGCGTGCGGCGGCGATGACGGCGGGAGTAGCAGTGGTGGCGGCGGCGACAACGCGCTCGAGATCAGCAACTGGCCGCTGTACATCGACGGCGACACGGTCCCGAACTTCGAGCAGAAGACCGGAATCGATGTGACCTACAAGGAAGACATCAACGACAACAACGAGCTGTTCGCCAAGATCCAGGAGCCCCTCGCCAACGGCGACAGCATCGGCGCCGACATCATCGTCCCGACCGGATGGTTGGCCACGCGACTCATCGACCTCGGATACGTCCAGAAGCTGCCCCTCGACAAGGTCCCGAACGCGCGCAACGTGGTGCCCCGGCTCCAGGATCCGGCTTGGGACCCGACGAACGAGTACACGTTGCCGTGGCAGTCGGGCATTGGTGTGATCGCCTACAACATCGCCGAGACCGGGCGTGAGCTGCGGGACTTCGACGACCTGCTCGACCCCGATTTCGCGGGCCGGGTCGGCATGCTGCTCGAGATGCGCGACACGCTCGGCCTCGCGCTTCTGGCCGAGGGGGTCGACATCACAACGGTCACGTTCGACCAGGCCCAGGACGCGTTCGACAAGATCGAACGGGCCGCCAACGACGGGCAGATTCGCCGGTTCACCGGCAACAACTACGCGTCGGACCTCCTCAACGGGAACTTCGTCGCCAACACCGCCTGGTCGGGCGACGTCGCCCAGCTCGCGCAGCAGAACCCGAACCTCAGAGTTGTCATCCCAGAATCGGGTGGGACGCTCTGGGCCGACACCATGGTGTGGGTCTCGCCGTCCGATCGCGAAGACGCCGTCGCCGAATGGATGAACTACGTCTACGACCCCGAGAACTACGCGCCCATCACCAGCAAGGTCTCGTACCTCCCGGTGGTGGACGGGGTGCAGGAGGTGCTCGAGGGGACCGACCCCGAAGCGGCCGAGAACCCGCTGGTCTTCCCGCCTCCCGATGTCGAGGACCGCCTGTTCCAATTCAAGACGCTGGACGAGGACGAAGAGGCGGAGTTCGACGAGCGCTGGGCCGAGGTCACCGGCCAGGCCTGAACGGGAGCGGCGCGTGGCGGGAACAGCGGCATCCGGGCGGCGGAGCCGGTTCGCTCCGTACGGGCTGCTCAGTCCAGGTGTGATCTGGCTCGCGTTGTTCTTCCTCGTCCCGGTCGCGTTCCTGTTCCGCACGTCGCTGTCCGAGAAGTCGGGTCGATTCGACCTCAATCCCGACTTCAATTGGCACTGGTCGAACTACACCGACTCGCTGTCGGACTTCACGGACCAGTTCATCCGCGGGTTCGGGTATGCGGCGGTTGCGACGATTCTGGCTCTGCTCATTGGTTACCCGCTCGCGTACGTCATCGCCTTCCGCGGCGGCCGCTGGAAGAACCTTCTGCTCGGACTCGTCGTCGTGCCGCTGTTCGCGACCTTTCTCGTGCGGACTTTCGCGTGGAAGACGATCGTGGCCGACGAGGGACTACTGGTGGGGGTGCTGCGCGACGTCGGGATCCTCGGTGCCAGCGGCCGGCTCGATGCCACGCCGATCGCGGTGATCGGCGGACTGACGTACAACTTCCTGCCGTTCATGGTGCTACCGATCTACGTTGCGTTGGAGCGACTCGACTTCAGCCTGATCGACGCGGCCAAGGACCTCTACTCGAGCGCGAGCCGAGCGTTCTTCAAGATCGTGCTGCCGCTCTCGCTCCCCGGCGTCTTCGCCGGCAGCCTGCTGACGTTTATCCCCGCATCCGGCGACTACGTCAACGCCGAGCTACTGGGGGGTCCGAACACCACGATGACCGGCAACGTCGTCTACAACCAGTTCATCGGCCAGAACAACTACCCGACCGCGGCCGCTATCTCGATCATGCTGATGGTCGTCATCACGATCGCAGTGCTGGTCTACTCGAAGGTCCTCGGCACCGAGGACCTCGTCGGATGAGCCGCCCGTGAGCTCGGTCGAGCCGGTGATCCTGGGCCGCGTCGACCCGGCAGAACCGCTCGACCGCGAGGAACTGCCGCCCGCCTCTTCGTTCCCCGGTCCCGGGCTCCGGCGCCTGGGGGGATGGTTGCTGAACACGTGGGCGGTCTTCGGGTTCCTGTTCTTGTTCGCGCCGATCTTCGTGATCGTCCTGTTCAGCTTCAACCGTCCCGAAGGCAACTACAACCTCCTGTGGCACGAGTTCACACTCGAGAACTGGGCTCACCCGTTCGCCGTCTCCGAGCTTGTCGACGCACTGGAGCAGAGCCTCAAGATCGCGGCGCTCGCCACCGTCGTCGCAGTGGTGATGGGCGCACTGGTCGCGCTGGCACTGACGCGCTACCGGTTCCGAGGCGGCGCGCTCGTGAACCTGTTCCTGGTACTGCCACTCACGACGCCCGAGGTGGTTCTCGGCGCTGCTCTGGCCAGTCTGTTCCTCGACCAGGACGTCGACCGCGGTTTCACGACCGTGTTCATCGCCCACGTCATGTTTTGCGTCTCGTTCGTGGCGCTCACGGTCAAGGCGCGCCTCCGTGGCTTCGACTGGACCCTCGAGGACGCGGCGATGGACCTCGGAGCCGGCCCGATGCGGGTGTTCCGCACGGTGACGTTCCCTCTCATGGTGCCGGGGATCCTTGCCGCCGCCCTGTTGTCGTTCGCGCTGTCGCTCGACGACTTCATCATCACGCAGTTCAACGCCGGCCCCGGCCCGAAATCGGTCGAAACGTTCCCAATCTACGTCTTTGGGGCCTCGCAGCGCGCCTTCCCGCCACAGATCAACGTGCTCACGACGGTGATCCTCATGGTGAGCGTCATTCTGTTGTTCGTCGGCACCGTGTTCCAGGGCTTCCGGGAAGGGCGGCGGGTTCGGAGAACGGCGTGACCGCGCCGCTCGTTCCGCTCCTCGTCGGCGGCGAGCCGCGCGACTCCGAGTCGGGTGACGTGCACGTGGTCCCGAATCCGGCGACCGGCGAGCCGATTGCCCGGTTGCCCTGGTCGACGGTGGCCGAAGTCGACGCTGCCGTCGCGGCGGCGCGTGCGGCGGCGACCGACTGGGCCGAGACGCCGGTTCCCGACCGCGCCGAGGTGATGTTCCGCCTCAAGGCCCTGCTGGAGGCGCACTTCGACGAGCTCGCGGCGTTGATCGTGCGCGAGAACGGCAAGACCACCACCGAAGCACGTGGCGAACTGCGGCGTGGCATCGAGGTCGTCGATTTCGCCTGCGCCGCGCCGACGCTGCTGTTGGGCACGCGGCTCGACCAGGTCGCCGCCGGGATCGACGAGGAGCTCGTGCGCTTTCCGGTCGGGGTGGTCGCCGGGATCACGCCGTTCAACTTCCCGGCCATGGTGCCGCTTTGGATGATCCCGCTGGCGCTGGTGTGCGGCAACGCGTTCGTGCTCAAACCGTCGGAGCGCACGCCGCTTTGCGCCGTGCGGATCGGTGAGCTCTTGGCCGAGGCGGGCGTGCCGGGTGGAGTCTTCAACGTCGTGCATGGCGGGCGCGACGTCGTGGAGCGGCTGCTCACCCATCCCGCTGTCGATGCGATCTCGTTCGTCGGCTCGGCCGGCGTCGCCCGGGCCGTGTACACGGGCGGCGCTGCGGCCGGGAAACGGGTGCAGGCCCTGGGCGGGGCGAAGAACCACCTTGTGGTGATGGACGATGCCGACCTCGACCCGTCGCTCGACGCGCTGATGCCGTCGGCGTTCGGGAACGCCGGGCAGCGGTGCCTGGCCGGCAGCGTCGTCGTCGGAGTCGGGCGGGCCGCCGATCCGGTCGTCGACGGGCTCGCGGCGCGGGCGGGCAAGCTTCGGCTCGGGGCGGGCGACGATCCCGCCACCGATATGGGTCCGGTCATCCGCGAAGCGCGGCGCAAGGAGCTGCTCGACGCCATCGACGCCGGCGCGCAGGCGGGAGCAAAGCTCGTCGCCGACGGTCGGGGCCGGGGCCCGGCCGAGGGGTACTTCCTCGGCCCGACGATCTTCGACCACGTCACGCCCCACATGGACCTCTGGCGCACCGAGCTGTTC
>JBOGFL010000340.1:0-1700 GCA_050743285.1 Acidimicrobiia bacterium | reverse complement strand
CCCTCGATCTGACGGCTCTCCACCAGTTCCTTGATCTTGGTGGCCGTTGCCACGATCGAGGCCTGGTACGGCATCTCGGTGACCACGATTCGATCGCGCTGGCGCCCGGTGCCCTCGACGATGTCGGTGCGCGCCCGCAGGCGGATCGAGCCCTTGCCGCTGCGGTAGGCGTCGATGATGCCGGCCCGGCCCATGATGAGCCCGCCGGTCGGGAAGTCGGGACCGGTGACGAACTGCATCAGGTCGTCGGGCGTGGCCTCCGGGTGGTCGAGCAGGTGGAGCACGGCGTCGATCGCCTCGCCCAGGTGGTGGGGCGGGATGTTGGTGGCCATGCCCACGGCGATGCCCTGGCTGCCGTTGACCAGCAGGTTGGGGAAGCGGGCTGGCAGGACGAGGGGCTCCTCGAACTCGCCTGTGTAGTTGTCGACCATGTCGACGGTGTTTTCGTCGATGTCGGCGAGCATGACGTCCATCGACAGCGGGTCGAGCCGGCACTCGGTGTACCTCGAGGCCGCCGGACCGAAGTCGGGCGAGCCGAAGTTGCCGTGACCGGCGATCAGCGGGTGGCGCAGCGAGAAGTCTTGCGCCATGCGCACCAGCGCGTCGTAGATGGCGCCCTCGCCATGGGGGTGGTAGCGGCCCATCACGTGGCCGGTGACGCGCGCGCACTTCATCCAGCTGCGGTCGGGGCGCGCACCGATGTCGTACATGCCCCAGAGGATGCGGCGGTGCACCGGCTTCAGGCCGTCGCGGACGTCGGGCAACGCCCGCGCCGTGATGACCGACATGGCGTAGTCGAGGAAGGAGCGCTCCATCTCCTCCTGGATCTCGATCGGCTCGACGGCCAGGCGGCCGCGGCCCTCGGCGTCGTCGCCGTTGCTGTCGTCGATGGGGGGAGTCGATTCGTCAGTCATGGGAGATCAGATGTCGATGAAACGGACGTCTTTGGCGTTGGTCTGGATGAACTGCTTGCGCATCTCCACGTCTTCGCCCATCAGGATCGAGAGCACCTCGTCGGCGAGCGCCGCCTGCTCGACGTTGATCTGCAACAGCGTGCGGTGGGTCGAGTCCATGGTCGTGACCTTGAGCTCTTCCCAGTCCATCTCGCCCAGCCCCTTGAGGCGCTGGAACTCTTTGCGGTGGTTCGGGTGCTCCGCCAGGAAGCGGGCCTTGGCGGCGTCGTCCTTCAGATAGACCTTCTCCTTGCCCACCTCCGTCGAGTACAGCGGCGGCTCGCAGACGTAGACGTGGCCTTGCTCGACCAGAGGCCTCATCTGCCGGAAGAAGAACGTGAGCAGCAGCGTGCGGATGTGCGCACCGTCGACGTCGGCGTCGGTGAGGACGCACACCTTGTCGTAGCGGCGCTTGTCGACTTCGAACTCGTCGCCGAGGCCGGCACCGATGGCCGAGATGAGCGTCTGGATCTCGGCGTTGCGCAGCATCTTGTCGATGCGGGCCCGCTCGACGTTGAGGATCTTGCCGCGGATGGGCAGGATCGCCTGCGTCGCGGGATTGCGCGCTTGTACGGCGGGGCCGCCGGCGGAGTCGCCCTCGACGATGAACAGCTCGCGCTCCTCGCGGTTCTTGGACGAGCAGTCCTTGAGCTTGTCGGGCATGCCGGCGCCGTCGAGCAGGGTCTTGCTGCGCACGACGTCGCGCGCCTTGCGGGCCGCCGCACGAGCCTGGGCGGCGGCGATGCC
>JBOGFL010000339.1:0-2263 GCA_050743285.1 Acidimicrobiia bacterium | reverse complement strand
GTGACCCCAACGGGATTCGAACCCGTGCTACCGCCGTGAAAGGGCGGCGTCCTAGGCCGCTAAACGATGGGGCCGAGTCAGTCCCGGGGGACTTCCTTGCCGACGCTCAAGCATAAGGGATGATTCGAGCAAATCGCGAATCGAGGGCGCGGCGCCGTCTCCCGGGCGTGTTCAGGGGTGACGATGGACGTGTCGGGAGTGCGAGGAGACCGGTACGCCTACCCCTGGTGCTGATGTGAAAGTTGTTGTTAGTGTGGCAACTGTGAAACCGGCGGAAGGGGCCGTGTGAACGACAAGATCACGCTGGATGCTGCAGTCGCTGCTGCATCCGAGGACTGCGGCTGCGCGCCCAGCCCCACTGAACGCCGTGCTTTCGGCAAGACCGGAGTCAGCCGCCGTGGTGCCATCGGCATCGGGGTGCTCGGCGTCGTCTCGCTCAGCGCTTTCGGCATCACCAACGGAGTCTCTGCCGCCTACGCCGCAACGTATCCGAGTTGGGATGACGTGCAGCGAGCCAAGGGCAACGAGGCGGCGAAGGCTGCTGAGGTCTCGCGCATCGAAGGTCTCATCCAGTCTTTGACGCAGAAGGTCGCCGACACCCAGGCCGCGGCCGCGGTCGCGTCCGAAGAGTTCTACGACGCCCAGCAGGCGTACTTCGCTGCGGCGACCGAAGCCGACTCGATGCAGGCCAAGGCCGACGAGCAGGCAGCGGTTGCCGAGGCTTCGGCCCGCAAGGCCGGGCAGGTCGCAGCCCAGCGGTATCGCAGCGGCGGTGACGACACCTCGCTCGAGTTGTTCTTCGCCGGCTCGGCGAACAGCACCGACGACATGCTCGCTCGCCTCGGCACGATGGACAAGCTCCTCGAGTACAACCAGTCCGTGTACGACAACGCCGTCGCGGCTCGCAATTCCGCGCAGTCGCTCAGCGACCAGGCCGTCGTCGCCCGGACCGAGCGCGACCGGCTGCAGAAGATCGCGGAGGAGAAGATGGTCGCGGCTCAGCAGGCCGCAGACGCCGCTCAAGCCGCGCTCGACGAGCAGACCACGAACCTCGCCACGATGCAGGCGCAGCTCGCGGCCCTCAAGGACACGACGGCCCAGACGGTCGCCGGCTACCAGGCCGGTGTCGAAGCCGAGGCGAAGGCTCGCCGCGAACGCGAGGCGGCCGAGCGTGCCGCCGCGGCTGCGGCAGCCGCTGCCGGTGGCGGTGGCGGCGGCGGAAGCCAAGGCTCCGGAGGCTGGTGCCGTCCGCACGGTGGTGGAAAGAGCTCGGGATATGGTCCCCGTTCCGTGCAGTGCGGCTCGAACGGCTGCTCGTCGTCGTTCCACTACGGCACCGACTTCGCCAACGGCTGCGGTTCGCCGATCTACGCCGCGAACTCCGGAACGGTCGACTACGCAGGCGGCAACGGCGGCTACGGCAACTACATCCGGATCCAGCACGGCGGTGGCATCGGGACGGGTTACGCGCACATCCGCGATGGAGGAATTCTCGTCCGGTCGGGGCAGCGGGTGAACTCCGGCCAGGTCATCGCCTATGCCGGAAACACCGGACGCTCGTTTGGCTGCCACCTGCACTTCGAGGTCTACGTCAACGGCGGCGCCGTGAACCCCGTCGCTTTCCTCGCGGATCGCGGAGTCTCTGCCTGAGGTTCCGTCCGTCTGATACGCAGAAGACCCCCGGCCGCTGAGCGGGTCCGGGGGTCTTCTGCGTATCAGGCGTCGGTCAGTGACCCTGCTCGGACGCGCGGACGATCGCCTCGTCGAGGATTCGCTGCGCTTCGGCGGCGTTGCCCCACTCGTCGACCTTGACCCACTTGTTGGGCTCGAGGTCCTTGTAGTGCTCGAAGAAGTGCGAGATCTCCTTCTTCGTGTACTCCGCGATGTCGTCGATGTCCTGGATGTGCGCCCAGCGCGGGTCCTTCGACAGCACGGCGACGAGCTTGTCGTCCCCGCCGGCCTCGTCGCTCATCTTCAGCACCGCGACGGGGCGGACCTCGACGACGACGCCGGGGTAGATCGCGTGGTCGAGCAGCACGAGCACGTCGAGCGGGTCGCCGTCCTCGCCGAGCGTGTTGTCGAAGTAGCCGTAGTCGGCCGGGTAGCCGAAGGTCGTGTAGAGCACGCGGTCGAGGTGCACTCGCCCGGTCTCGTGGTCGACCTCGTACTTCACGCGGCTGCCGCGGGGGATCTCGATGACGGCGTCGTGTGCGCCCATGTGGTGTTCTCCTTGCAAAAGACGAGTGGATGCCGCGGACTAGCC
>JBOGFL010000338.1:0-3684 GCA_050743285.1 Acidimicrobiia bacterium | reverse complement strand
GGTGATGCAGAGCCGGGCCGCCGGCATCGCCTCGAGGCGGGCGGGTTGGATCTCGTTCCCGCACTGCTCGCAGGTGCCGTACGTTCCGGCCTCGAACTTGGCCAGGGCGTCCTCGATGTCCTGGAGGGTCTCGGACAGGGTGCCGGCGAGCGCTTCGACCTCGCCCCGCTCGGCGGTGACCTGCCCGGAATCGGCGAAGCCCTCGTCGAACGAGAGCGCGGCCGACGACCCCCGGCCGACCTGCGCCAGCTGGGTCCGCAGGCGCGACTGCTCCTCCTCGAGCTGGGCGCGCAGCGACGTGAGAGGCAGGTCCGGCACGGGCACGAGTGTACCGGCCCCCCTCGTCGCTCACTCCTCGAGGAAGGACGCCGACGCCTTCGGGCGGGCCGCCCGCCGGCGGGCCCACCAGCCGAGGGCGCTATCGATCGCGACCGCCGCCAGCACGACAATCGAGCCTTCGGCCGGGACGCGGTACCGCGTATTGCCGGAGGCGAACACCGCGACCAAGGCCACCACTGCGATGGGCCCGATCAGAGGTGAGATCGGTGTTGCCCGGCGGCGAAGAACCGCTGCTCCGCATGCCGCGGCCACAACCAATGGATAATAGAACGCCAAGCCGGCCCATCCCACGATCGCCTCACGCCCGTCGTGCTCGGTCAGGCGGACGTTCTGCAGTGGTCGGTACACGTCGAGCATCCTTCCGAGCCGCGCGACGACGACGACCGGCACCCGGCCCGCGTGGTCGCCGATGTAGTCGAGCGCGCGCTCGCGGACGCGCTGCGCTTGCACGGACTGGTCGACCTTGGCCCCTTCCGACGACTGACACCCGAGATCCCACCACCCGAGGAGGTCGCCGTAGTAGGTGCTGTCACAATTGGCGTTCTCGAGGATGATGTCGTACCCGGTGGAGATGAATACCGGACGCTCGAAGACGACGAGGTTGCGGATCACCCACGGGGAAAGGACCGCGAGGATCACCGCCGCCGCGACTCCGAGAAGTCCAACGCGGCGCCACAGAGTGAGCGTGCGTCTTCGTGCGAGCAGCGGGATCAAGAGCATCGGCGCCAGGAGCAGCATCTCGGAACGGCTCAGTGTCGCCAGGCCGCACACTGCGCCCAGCACCACCACGGAGATGATCGTCGGTCGATCGGCGACGCGGTAGGCGAGGAGCATCGCGGCCACGACGAGCAGCAGGGTCAGCGACTCCGACAGCAACAAGCCGTCCCATGCCCACACGTTGGGGTACACGGCCATGATCCCCGCCGCGAGCAAGCCGGTCCGCGATCCTGCGACGCGGTAGCCGACGAGACCGGTGAGCACGACTGTGACCGCACCGAGTGCCGCGAGGGCGAGTCGCTGCCGGAACACGCTGTCGGCACCAAGCAGATCGAAGGCGGCGAGAAACACCGTGACCAGCGGTCCATGCTCGCCCGCGGGCTTCTGGACGTCGAGGAAGATCGCGGCGAACGGGTTGACGAAGAACTCTCCCGCCACGAGCAGCTTCGCCTGGAGGTAGTAGTACGTCTGGTCGCCGACGCTGAGGGTGCTGTCCTTGGCGACGGCGACGTAGGTCAGTCGCAGGGCGAGCGCGACGCCGCTCAGGAACACCAACGCCGGGGTGAACCGGCGGCCCGGCCGCCCCATCCGGCCAGGACACACCCTCGGCGGCGGGCGCGCAAGCCCGTCGCTACGAGGCCGACGCCCGGGGGTGGGCCGCCTCGTAGACCGCCCGCAACCGGTCGGGGGAAACCTTGGTGTAGACCTGCGTCGTCGACAGGCTGGCGTGCCCGAGGAGCTCCTGCACGACCCGGATGTCGGCGCCCCGCTCGAGCATGTGCGTCGCGCACGAATGGCGCAGCACGTGAGGCGACAGGCGATCGGCGAGTCCGACACGCGCGCCGGCGGCGCGAACGATCTTCCAGCACCCTTGCCGTGTGATTCGCCCGCCGCGACTGTTGAGAAACACCGCGTCGGTGGCGCGCATCCCGTGCAACGAGGGGCGGCCGTCGGCGAGGTACCCGCCGAGCGCGGTGGTCGCCTGCCCACCCAGCGGCACGACGCGCTCCTTCCCGCCCTTGCCCAACACCCGGACCAGGCCGTCGACGAGATCGAGATCACCCACGTCGAGCGCGACGAGCTCGCTGATGCGGATGCCGCCGCCGTAGAGCGTCTCGAGCATCGCGCGGTCCCGCTGCGCCCGGGACCCGCTCCCGGCGACCGCGCCGAGCAGCGACTCGACCTCAGTCTCGGTCAGCGCCTTCGGGATGCCCTGGGGCACGCGGGGGCCACCCACCTCTTCACTCGGATCGATGGCGACGAGTCCCTCGTCGACGCAGAAGCGATGGAACGACCGCACCGCAACAAGGGCTCGGGCGATCGACGACGGGGCGAACCGCGGCTGTCCATCTTCGTCGGTGGCGTCGCGCAAATACGCGACATACGCATACACCGTGTCTTCGGTGACGGCAGCTGGGTCCAGCTCACCACGCGCGCGCAGGAACGACGCGTACCGACGGAGATCGCGGCCGTAGGCGGCCTGCGTGTTCAACGCCAGTCCCCGTTCCGCGGCCAACCACGTCTCGTGCTCGGCCAGCGCGACGGCGAGCGCGTCGCCCGTGTCAGTGGTCGGAGTGGCCACTCTCGAGCAGCCGGCGCGTGAGGAGAAGCCCGACGATGCTCTTGGCGTCGACGAGCTCGCGGGTGCCAACGAGACGTTCGACGTCGCTGAGCGCAACCCGCTCGATCGTCATCGCCCGCTCTTCGGCGCCCTGCGCCCGGCGCGCGGGTAGGTCGACGAGATCGAGTGCTGCGAACACGTGCGTGTACTCGTCACAGAAGCCGGGCGAGTTGTAGAACTCGGCCAACGTCACGAGTCGCCCGGGCCGGCAAGCAACCTCTTCTTCCAACTCCCGGGAGGCGGTCGCTTCGGGTGGCTCACCGGGGACGTCACGTTTGCCCGCCGGGACCTCGAGCAACTCTCGTCCGGGCGCGGCGCGAAACTGCCGGACCAGGCGAGCAGTGACGCCGTCCGACTCGACCGGTACCACCACGACTGCGCCGGGGTGGCGCACGATCGTGCGCTGGAATTCCTCGCCGTCGGGACCGCGAACATCGAGGTCGACCACCGAGAGGAATCCGGCGTCGCAGATACCGGTGGTGCCGACGATACGGAACCCGCTCACCGCCTCGCCGCGAGTGGGAGACGGGGCGCGCGGCCTTCGGCGCGGTCCTTGGCCGCACGCGCGAACGCCGCGAACAGCGGGTGCGGCCGGTCGGGACGGCTCTTGAACTCGGGATGCGCCTGGGTGCCGACGAAGAACGGGTGCACGTCGGTCGGCAGCTCGACGAACTCCACCAGCCGGTCGTCGGGCGAGGTTCCCGACCACACGAGACCGGCTTCGGCGAGCTGGCGGCGGTACCGGTTGTTCACCTCGTAGCGGTGCCGGTGCCGCTCGTAGATGACCTCTTCTCCGTAGAGCTGCTGCACCATCGTCCCGGGGACGAGCTTGGCCGGGTACGCACCGAGGCGCATCGTTCCGCCCATGTCGACGATCTCGCGCTGCTCGTCCATCAGGTCGATCACCGGATGCGGAGAATGCGGATCGAACTCGCTCGAGTTGGCACCGGCAAGCCCGCAAACTGTGCGGGCGTAGTCGATCACCGCGCACTGCATCCCGAGACAGA
>JBOGFL010000337.1:0-7498 GCA_050743285.1 Acidimicrobiia bacterium | reverse complement strand
CTGTTGGCCACCGTCTGCGCCGACGAGGATGAGCTCGAGGCCCGCGCCCTGATCGCCTTCTCGGTGGCGATCGCCGACCACTTCATCGCCGCCGATCACGGCCCGCGCAGCCGCGCGGACGTGCGCGCGCGGATCGCGCGACGGCTCTTCGCCAGGTAGGCCAGCTTCCACCCAGTGTCCCACGTTCGTTTGGGGAACGGCTTGCGGCACGCCGTAGCCGCTGAGCGGGCATATCGTCGTCGTGCGGCGGAGGGTGTGCCGTAAGCCTGGGCCTACGTGCTCGAGGTGCCTGCCCGCGCCGCGGGGCTGGTGCGGGCGGAGCTGGTGCTGGCCCGCCCGAGCGTCGGGCCGCTCGCGCGCCTCGTGATATCGGTCGACCCGCGTGCCATGACCAAGCCGGTTGGCCAGCCGCGATTGCCGGCTGTCGGTGGCCAGCGCACGGGTCGATCAAGTTGGGACGAGACGGCGCCCCGCCGAACGAATTCCTCAGTTCGCAATGGTTTCCGGCGATCCGGAGCTGCGCGTCGCGTCGTTCATCGGGTTCAAGCCGGTAATAGCGCGGTTCCTCCGGCCGTTCATTGAAGTTCGTACCGCAGGTCCTCAAGAAGCAGCATCAACTGGAGGGGGTCCGTGGGTGATTCCTCGAAGTCGAACTGGCGATACCACGCCTTCGCCGGTTCGTCGATGGCGTGGACCAACAGGATTCGAATCCCGGCGATCTCGGCCGCGTCGAGGGTGCGCAGCATCGCGTCGCGCAGCAGCTGCCGCCCCAGGCCCTCGCGCTGGGCGCTTCGATCCACCGCGAGTCGAGCGAGCAGCATGGCCGGGATCGGCTCCGGCGTGTTGCGGCGAACCCGACCGGTGGCGTCGCGTCGATGCAAGGAGCTGACCGCCAGCGAGTAGTACCCGACGGCGCTTCGACCACGGGTAGCAACGAACGTGCGGGTCGCCCCCCGGAGCTCGTTGTCGAGGGCCCGCTCGACCAGCCAGGCGTTCAGCGTGGCGTTGCCGCAATCGAACCCGTTGATGTCATGGCGATCGGTGATCGGCTCCGGCCGGCGAAGCGCCGGGCTCACTCGAAGATGTCAGGCTCGGCGAGCAGCTTGGCGAGCCCGGGCTTGTGCCGCGGGGGCTCACTTAGACGACGCTGGAGCTCGTCCCAGGCGTCGGGTTCGAGGAAGAAGTGGACCCGATCTGCGAGCACCTCCTCGGCGGCGGCCCGCGAGTGCGAGACCACGAACGCGCTCACGCTCACACCCTCCGAGCGGGCGGCGCGACGGATCAGCTGGTCGTCCTCCGGGGTCAACCGCACGTCGATTCGCTCGACCTTCGCCATGTGTCCATTGTACGGGATTCTTCCGTACCCAGTCTCTCGCCCACCTTCAGCATCTGGACCACCCCGCGGCAGCCCCCGATCGTGTCACGGACTTGGACGCGCGCGATGGACGCGCGATGGAATCGGACGCCGATGCCGGCGGCGGCGCTTAGACCGCCGCTGACCTGCGGGGATGCGGTGGGCGCTGCAGGGCTCGAACCTGCGACCTCCGCCTTGTAAGGGCGGCGCTCTCGCCATCTGAGCTAAGCACCCGGGCACCGCCCACGGTAGCTATTCCTTTCGCACCGCCTCCGGCGATGCAGTGCCGGGACGGTCGGCAAAGCCGGCGCCCGTCACCTTGCCGCTAGGGCGGGCCGGGGTTCGTGGGCCCAGGTGCCGGGGGGACGTCACCCGGGCCGGCCGTCACCCCGACCCGCCCTCTCGTTGCGGATCTCGCCGCCGTCCGCGTTCGCTCAGGCGATTTCGGCCATCAGATCTTCGAGCTCGTTGCGCGGGTGCTTCGGTGGCCGACCCCGCCGGCGCTTCTGCGCGAGCACCTTGCCGTTGGCGATCAGCTCGCCGCCCCACACGCCCCACGGCTCACGCCGCGCCAGCGCGCCCTCGAGGCACGGCTGTTGCACCGGACACTGCCGGCAGAACGTCTTCGCCCGCGCGATGTCGTGCAGCTCCTCTGAGAAGAACAGCGCAACCAGCGACGCCGCGCCGTCACGACAGCGCGCCTCCGCTCGCCACGACTCGCCTTGAATCTGCTCGAACTTGAGGGCGTACATCCCCCTGCTTCCCCTGTCTCGTGTGGTGTCTGCCTGATCCCTTGTTTGGTGGCCTGACCTCGTCGACTGGCTCCGAAAACGAAGAAAGGCCGCCGGGTCGCCCCGACGGCCTCGGTGTTCTTGTGGCGTTGTTGCCGCTACGTGGAACACACCTGCCGTCGGGGCCGGAGCTTGTGGTCGCAGTTCACGCCGATAAACGGCATGGTCGACCACGAACCGCCGGTGTAGGTGGCGATCGCGCCGACGGGTGCCCATGCGCGCGCAATCACCGCAGCGACCGGGCTCTGTCGGCGTGCCGGGTGATCGTGCACTTCGTGGACCTTTCGGTGGTTCATCCGGTTGGGGTAGTTACTCCCCGCCGGAGCGGGGCCCGACTAGGCAAGCACGCCTGAGCGTGCCAGTCAACCCTTTTCCGCGCGTCATCCCGCGATGAGTTCGAGCAGACGGCGGTGGACGACCGGCGAGCCGGCGACGACGTTCCCCGAGGCGAGCCAGGCGCGGGGGTCGCCGTCCCAATCGCTGACGACGCCGCCCGCCTCGGTCACGAGCAACGCGCCGGCGGCGACGTCCCACGGCCCGAGCCCGAGTTCGAAGTACCCGTCGAAGGTTCCCGACGCGGTGAAGGAGAGATCGAGGCTGGCGGCACCGGCCCGGCGGAGGTCCTCGAGCGAATGCAGGGCCCGGTCGAGGACGGGCAGGAAGCGGTCGAGGCGGTCCTTGGCCCGGAACGGGAAGCCGGTGGCGCAGACGGCTTCGGCCGGCGAGCGGGTGCTCACCGCCAGCGGGTCACCGTTCCGGGTCGCGCCGCCGCCCCGCCGCCCCGCGTAGGTCTCGCCCAGGATCGGCGCGTCGACGACGCCGACGACCGGAAGGCCGTCCTCGACGAGCGCGACCGAAAGTCCGACGATCGGGAACCGGTGGACGAAGTTGGTGGTGCCGTCGAGCGGGTCGCAATACCAGCCGAGGTCGGCGCGTATCCCACCACCTTCCTCGCCGAAGAACGGGATGTCAGGGGCGGCCCGGGCCAGTGCGTCGCGCACCGCGTTCTCGCTGGCGGTATCAGTGGCGCTGACCCAATCGCCCGGACCCTTGGAACGGATGTCACACGCGCCCCCGAACGACTTGCGCACGATTTTCGATCCGACGGCAGCCGCGTCGAGTGCGACCACCAGCAGATGATCGAGGTCGGCCGGGTTCACGCCACGACCGCAGGAAGAAGCGAATTGAGCAGATCAGGGGTTGCGGCGGCGAGCACCTGGCGACGGGCTTCCGGGTCGGCGACCGAAAGCGGGCGGTCGGCGCCGTCCACGACGACCGCTCCGGCTTCCGTGCAGGCGAGGATGCCGCCGAGGTAGTCCCATGGTGCGTCCCAGACACCACCATCGAGGTACCCGTCGAGGTTGCCGGCCGCCACATCACACAGCGCGAGTGCCGTCGAGCCCAGGGCGCGGAACTGCGCCCAGCCCACCCGCTCCCGGGGCATTCCCGACACCGCGACCACCGCCTTCGACACGTCGCGGACGCGAGACGCTTCGACGCGAGTGCCGTCGCGCCACGCGCCGCCCTCACGGATGGCGACGGTCTGGGTACCAGTGGCCTGGTTCGCAACCAGGGCGCAGAGCGGCCCGTCATGGTCCAGCGCGCAGAGTGACACGCCCCAGTACGGCAGGTCGCGGGCGCAGTTGGTCGAGCCGTCAACCGGATCGACCACAACCGTCACCTCGGCGCCGGCATGGCCCGATCGACCCGATTCCTCGCTGACAACACCGACATCGGCGCGGTGGAGCACGTCGAGCACCGCCCGGTCGGCGACGAGATCGAGCGCGTACTGACCGGGTTGCTCGGTGCGGTGGCGCCGGGCAGGACCGGTGAGGGTTCCGATCGCGACACCAGCCGCCGCGGCCGCATCGCCGAACAGTGTCAACAGCGTGTCGGGCGTCACCGGCCGATCGACACCTCGGTGAGCGGCAGCACCTCGACAGTCGTGTTGTAGTCGGGAACGCCGGACGCCTGATCGCGCTTGCCCGTCGGCACCAGCACGTTCCCTTCGGGATAGAAGACCTGCACGTTGCCCGCTCGGATCGGTGCGACGTAAACGTGCGCGTGCATCTCGCCATGCCGGGAACGCACGAGCACGCGTGCGCCGCCTTCCAGCCCACGCTGCTCGGCGTCGGTCTCGGCCATGAAGAGCGCGTCGCGCGCCGCGCCGGTGAGTGGATCGATATCCCTGTGCACCATCGTGTTGAACTGCTTGCCTCGACGCGTGCTCAACACCAGGCGACCATCGTGCCCGAGCGGCTCGGGCGGGACGACGACCGCGAAGTGGGCGCGTCCATCGGACGTCGGGAACTGGGCCCCCTCGCAAAGGCGGGGTCCGCCCCATTGCACCGCGTCTCCGGTCGTGCGCAGCGTCTCTATCCCTGCGTACGCGGGAACGACACGCGCGATCTCGTCGCGAATTGCCTGACCGTCGTCGAAGCGCACGAGCTCGGCGTGGTCGGGATAGACGCGCGCCGCGACCTCGGTGAAGATCTCCCATTCGCTCCGGACCTCACCGGGCCGTGGCCCTGGGATCTCAGGACTGAACGCGATGCGCCGTTCGGTGGTGGTCTCGGTCCCCCCGCCCCGTTGTTCGTATCGGGTCGCCGCCGGCAGCAGCACCACGAGCTCACCGGGGTCGACGAGCATCTGGCTCGACACGACGATGTCCTGGTGGACGCGGACCGGCACCTCGCTCAGCGCCCGCTCGATCGACTGCGGGTCGGGCAACACTTCGAGGAAGTTCCCCCCGCTCGACCACAGCACGTCGAGCTCGCCCCGCTGGGCGGCGTCGAGCATCTCGCCCGCGGTCAATGCCGGACCGGATGGGACCTCGAAGCCGTAGGTGTCGGACAGCCCCGCGCAAGCGTCGGCAGTAACGGGCACGCCGCCGGGAAGCACGTTGGCGTAGGCGCCCATCTCGGCGCCGCCCTGCACGCCGCTATGCCCGCGGATCGGCATGAGTCCGGCGCCCGCTCGCCCGATGTTTCCGCGCGCCAGTGCGAGGTTGACGATGGCGGAGACGTTGTCGGAACCGGACTTGTGCTGCGTGATGCCCATGGACCACACGAGTACCGCCGACTTGGCGTCCTGGTACATGCGCGCAAACCGGACCATGTCGTCGCGTGATGCGCCCGAGCGCTGCTCGAGATCGTCGAATGACTCGCGTTCGAGTTCGGCAAGTAGCTCGTCGAAACCGGTGGTGTGGTCGCACACGAAGGCGCGGTCGATGCCGCCATCTCGAAGCAGCACCTTGAGCACTCCGTTCAGGAAGGCGACGTCACCACCGGTGTGGACGGTGAAGAACTCGTCGGCCATGTGTGTCCCGAAGAGGGCGCTCTCGACGTTGCTCGGCACCCAGTAGCGCTCGAGCCCCGGTTCCCGGAGCGGGTTCACGACTGCGACGTGCACGCCTCGCTTGCGCGCCAAGAACAGGTACTTCATGAACACGGGTTGCGCGTTGGCGACGTTCGAACCGAACAACACAACCAAATCGGTGTCCTCGATGATGTCCCGGTATGAGACCGTCGTCGCCCCGACACCGATCGCAGATTTCAGCGTCGTCGTCGAGGGCGCGTGGCATACGCGGGCGGCATTGTCGATATGCGGCGTGCCGATGAATCGAAGCGCCTTCTGGGCCGCGTAGTAGACCTCATTCGTGAGGCCGCGGGCGGTGAGGTAGAGCGCGACGCGGCTCGGGTCGGTACCCCGGATGCGCCCGGCCACGAGATCGAGCGCCTCCTCCCAGGTGACGACAGAGAAGCCCGGGTCGCCCCGCCGGCGCACCATCGGGTGGGCCAGTCGGCCCAGGTCGCGGAGCTCGCGGCTCGACGCTCGTCGCACCGCGTCAACATCCGCAAGGCGTCCGGGTTCGAGCGCGCCCATCGTGTTGTACCGGAGGAGGTCGAGGCGCGTCGTGCAGAGATGCACACCTTTGATCGTCCAGTCGTGGAAGCCCGCCACGCCGAGCGCACATCCGTCGCACACACCCCGTCGCAGAATGCGCCAGGCGTACCGCAGGTTGTGGCGGTTCGCCCAGATCGTCCTGACGATCTCCTGGTAGTGGTTTGGTTTCTGCTCGCCGATCCCGTAGGGCTTGAACCCGACCCAGTGACGGCGGCGCCCTCTCTTCGGTCGGGCGTCGGTCATGAAGCCATGTCGATACGGCCGGCACCGGCGTAGACGTTGAACCGGCCGTTGCGCAGGAAGCCGACAAGTGTCTGTTCGAAACTGTCGGCAGCCTCGACTGCGAGACTCGACGGTGCCGAAACCGCGCACACGATCGGGAGTCCGGCGACCGCGGCCTTTTGCACGATCTCGAAGCTGATGCGCCCCGACACGAAGAGGATGTCGTCTCGGAGCGGGAGCGCGCCGTCCAGCGCGGCATTGCCGATCAGCTTGTCCAGCGCGTTGTGGCGCCCGACGTCTTCCCGGATTGCGATGAGTCGGCCGGAGGGGTCGAACCGGGCCGCCGCGTGCAGGCCGCCGGTGGCCGCGAACGTCGCTTGGCACTCGCGCAGGCGGGCGGGTAACGCAGTGAGCGTCGTGCTGGCGACGACGGGGCCCGGTGCAACCGGCGGGCAGCGTACCGAGACCTCCTCGAGGGTCGTCTTCCCGCACAGCCCGCAGCTGGCGTTGGCGACGAAGTTTCGCGTTGGGACCGACACCGGGTGGCGGACACCCACGGTCACGACGTTGTACTCCTGCGGCCCCTGACCCGACAGGCAGTACGCCACCGATGCCAGGTCGGCGAGGCCGTCGATCACACCCTCAGTGAGGCAGAACCCGACCGCGAGGTCGAAGTCGGCGCCCGGCGTGCGCATCGTCACCGCCAGCGCTTCCGCCTCCCGGCCCGGCGACTGGATGCGGATCTCCATCGGCTCTTCGGTGACGAGGCGGTCGGGCCGTTCGCGGGTCTGGTCTCCGTCTACCGCGTGAATTCGGACCGCGGTCACCGGAGAGTTCATGCGCCTCAGGTTACCGGGGAGGATCGACAGTGAGGCCGAAACGCGCGAGATCGTCAGGAGTGTCGACGTCGTCCAGTGCGTTTGCGGGCGCGACCGCTCGCCAGCTCGACTCGTCGAACTCGTGAACCGCGATCGCACGTAGCAGCGCCTGCAACGAGCGTTGACCGTCACGAAGCAATTCCGCGGCGCGATTGGTTGCGAGCCGGCTGTACACGGCGCACGTCGGCTGACGTTCCCCGCGCGCGAGTGGCAGCACGACTCCCCCGGCCGCGTCGGCAGCCGCGAGCAGTTCGAGCAATGGCGGCTCGACAAACGGCAGGTCGACCGCGAGAAGGAGCGCCGCGCCGTCGTGACCGCACGCCGTGAGCCCGGCGGCGCCTGCCGCC
>JBOGFL010000336.1:0-1749 GCA_050743285.1 Acidimicrobiia bacterium | reverse complement strand
CCTTCGAGGCGGGGGCCGCCGACGCCCTCGACGCAATCGGGAAGCGCGTAGCCGCCCAGGGCCTTCCGTGTGCGCGCTTCGAAGACGACCCCACCGGCGAGAGCGGCGTGGCGTTCGTCGATCCCGACGGCATCCGGATCAAGGTCCGGCTGCCGCGACCGGCGACCAACGGCTCGCTCCGCGCGTCGGACGTTCGCCCGCGGCGCCTTGGTCACGTCAACCTCAAGGTTCCCGAGCCGCCCCGATCGGCAGGGTTCTACGGCGACACGCTCGCGCTCAAGCTCACCGAGCAACTCGGCGACATGCTTTTCTTCCTCCGGGTCGGCTCGGATCATCACAATCTCGCATTCCGGCCCACACCCGGATCGCCCAACGTGCACCACGTCGCGTTCGAGGTGCCGGGTTGGGAGAGCTTCCGGGTTATCTGCGACCACATGGCCGCGCGCGGTCACCAGATCGAGTACGGCCCCGGCCGCCACGCGCCCGGCCACCAGCTCTTCATGTACCTCACCGATCCCAGCTCCGGACTGCGGCTCGAGGTCTTCGCCGACATGGCGCACATCGACGACGACGAGTCGTACACGCCGATCCGCCGTGACGTCGACCGGCGCCGCTCGCTCAACGTGTGGGGCCCGGCGCCGCCACCGAGCTTTCTCGAGTAGCGAATTGCGGACTTCTACCAGCGCGTGCCGTTGAGCACGAGCAGCCGCGGCTCGGTCATCTCGTTCATCGCGTAGCGGATGCCCTCGCGGCCGCTGCCGGACTCCTTGACGCCGCCGTACGGCATCTCGTCGGCCCGCCATGACGCGACGTCGTTGACCACGACCCCGCCGACTTCGAGTCGGGCGTACGCACCGAAGGCGCGGTCCAGGCTCCCGGTGAACACCGCCGCTTGGAGGCCGTACCGGCTGTCGTTCACCGCGGTGAGCGCGGCGTCGAACTCCGTGAAGGGCTCGACCGTCAGCACGGGCCCGAAGATCTCCTCGCACGACACCTTCATCCCCGGGTCGGTGTCGGTAAGGACGGTCGGCAGGTAGAACGGGTCGTCGCGCTTTCCGCCGGTGACGACCCGGGCACCGGCGGCGACCGCCTCGTCGACCCAGGACTCGACCCGATCGGTGTTGCCGCGGTCGATGAGCGGCCCGACGTCGGTCGCCTCGTCGAATGGATCGCCGACGACCAGCGCGTCGGTCGCCGCCGCCAGGCGGTCCAGGAACTCGCCGGCGACGGGTGCCTCCACGTAGACGCGCTGGGCCGAGATGCACGATGGGCCCGCCTGGTTGAAGGCGCCCCACGCGACGCGCTCGGCGGCGTGGTCCAAGTCGGCGTCGGCGCAGACGATGACGGCGGCGTTACCGCCGAGCTCGAGCGTGACCCGGGCGCGGGGGGCGCGGCGGGGGAGCTCCCACCCCACTTCGGCCGACCCGGTGAACGAGATCTTCGCCACCCGGGGATCGGCGACGAGCGGCTCGATGGCCTTCCCGCCCACCGGCACCATCGAGAGCCGGCCCGGCGCGACGCCGGCGCCGTCGAACGCGGCCGCCAGTGCGAGCGCGGAGAGCGGCGTCGAGGATGCCGGCTTCACGACGATCGGACAGCCGGCCGCGAGCGCGGGCCCGATCTTGTGCGCGATGAGGTTGAACGGGTAGTTGAACGGCGTGATCCCGAGCACCGGCCCGATCGGCACGCGCGTCACGATCCCGGCGCGCTCGCCGTACGCCGGTGAGGTATCGAGCGGGAGCAGCTCGC
>JBOGFL010000335.1:0-3259 GCA_050743285.1 Acidimicrobiia bacterium | reverse complement strand
CGACGGTGATCTGGCCGTAGCCTGCGGAGAGGCCCGAGCACGCGAGGGCGGAGGCGTCGGTCACGACGGCGCCATCACCGGATCGGCGTGGGTCGCGCCCAGGTACGCCTCCGCGACCCGCGTGTTGGCGCGGATCTCGGTGGGCGGGCCGGTGGCGATCTGGCGCCCGAAGTCGAGGACGTGGACGACGTCACAGAGGCCGAGGACCAAGTGCATGTCGTGGTCGATGAGCACGATCGTCACGCCCCGGTCGCGCACGGCGCGGAGGCGGTCGGCCAGCCACAGGCTCTCGGTGGCGTCGAGCCCGCCCGCGGGCTCGTCGAGCAGCAGGAGCCGGGGCCCACTGGCCAGCGCGCGGGCGACCGACACCAGGCGGCGGTGACCCTGGGAGAGCTCGGCGACGTTGCGACCGCGGAACTCCGTCAGCGAGAGCGTTGTCAGCAGGTCGTCGAGGCCGGCGGCGTCGGTCTCGGCGACGTACTGGCCCGCTCCGATGTTCTCCTCCACGGTGAGGTCCTCGTAGAGATCGCCGCCCTGGAACGTCCTCCCGAGGCCGAGGCGGGCGCGCCGGTGCGGAGGCAGCCCCACCAGGGAACGACCGTCGACCACGACCTGGCCGGTGGAGGCCGTGAACCCGCAGATCGCGTCCACCATCGTTGTCTTGCCGGCGCCGTTGGGGCCGATGATGCCGGCGATCGCGCCCGATGAGACGGCGAGCGACACGTTGTCGACGGCGACGACGCCGCCGTACCGCACCTGCAGGTCGATGACCGAGAGGACCGGCTCGAGCTCGCGCGGGCCGGGCTCGGCGGGGCGGGGCGCGACCGGGACGGGGACCCGCGCTTCGGTTGTTTCCACGGCCCCTTGGCGAGCTCGGCGCGCCCGCCAGGACTCGATCTTCGAGTGCGCGGGGCCGACCATTCCGTCGGGATGGAGGATGACCGCGATGACGAGGCCGATGCCGCTCACGATTCCGTACCATCGCCCGACGTCGACCACCTTCTCGAGGGCCACGAAAGCGAGGCCGTCGACCGCGACCAGCCCGGCGATGAACCCGCCCGACACCGACGTGATGCCGACGAGGAACGTGGTGGCGAAGACGAGCAGGCCCAGGAGCGCGATGAACGAGATTGCCGTGACGTTCGTCTGCTTGTAGGCGATCAGGCAACCGCCGAGCCCGGCGATGAAGGAGGCGATGGCGAAGCCGAGGAGCTTGATCTTCACGACGCTGATGCCCTCGGCGGCGGCGGCGCGCTCGTTGGCGCGCACGGCCAGCATCGCCAGTCCCAGGCGGCTCGTCCGCAACTTCGCCACGCCGACGGCGACGATCGCCAGCGTCACGATGCAGAGGAGCCCGAACATGAAGCGCGGGTACGCCTTCCCTATCCCGATGCCGAAGTCGATGCCGAAGACATCGGGGTTTGCGATGGGGGCACCTCCCGTCCCGCCGTTGAGGTCGGGATTGCGGAACCACACCGCCTCGAGCGCGACCGCGAGCGTGAGCGTGACGACGGCGACGAGCATCCCCCGGATCCGCAAGGCGGGGAGCCCCACGACGACACCGAGGGCGGTCGCTCCGAGCGCGGCCAGTATCGGCGCGATCGGGAACGGGACCCCCCAGTCGTCGCTGATGTTGCTCAGGAGGAACGCGGCCGAGCCCGCCAGGGTGATCTGGGCGAGGGAGATCTGCCCGACGTAGCCGGTGACGACGACCAGCGACAGGGCGATGATGGCGCCGATGATCGTCACCATGAACGCGCTGCGGTAGGTGTCGTCGAACACGTACATGGCGATCGCCGCGAGTGGAACGCCGACCAACACGGGGGTCCAGACCAGGTGCGGCCGCGGCGCCCGCCCGAGGGTCTTCTCGAGGAGCATGCCGCGGGTCGGGAGCGGGCGCCCGCGGACCACGAGTACGAGCAGCACGACGATCAGCGGGATGGCCTCGGCCACGCCGCTGCTCGGGAACCAGTCGTACCGGTTCTGCAGGAAGGTGGCCTCCGACTGCAGCATGCCGATCGCCAATCCCCCGAACACCGCCGGCGCGAGCAGCGAGAACCGCCCGAGGACCGCCGCCGCGAGCGCGGGCACGATGAACAGGGTGTAGGTGCCCGGGACCAACGGCACGAGCGGCGCGATCAGGATGCCGGCGGTTCCGGCGACTGCCGCGCCGAGGGCCCAGTTGACGATCGCGACGCGATCCGGAGACAGGCCACTCACGAACGCGCCGACCTCGGTCTCGGCGACTGCCCGGGTCGCGGTGCCGAAGCGCGTGAACTTGTAGAGCGCGCCGAGCGCGGCCGCCATCGTCAGGATGACGACGACGAACCAGACGCGGTCGCTCAGGAACCGCACGCCCGCGAGCTCCCAGGTCTCCCGGGGAAAGATCGGCTCGACGAGGATCTGGTCGCCGCCGACCTGGTAGGTCATCGCCGAGGTGAAGACGATCAGCAGCCCGAGCGACGCCACCACCTTGGCGACCGGGAGGTAGTCGCGCAGCGGCCGGAACACGAGGACGTACAGCAGGACGCCGATCACCGCCTCGATCAGCAGGGTGGCGGCGATCGCGGGCCAGAGGCTCAACGAGCCGGACAGCTCGATCGACTCGGGCAGGCCGGGGATCGGGATGAGCAGCTCGCCCTGGCGGAAGAACGAGTAGGTGTACGCGGCGTGGAGCGCGATCGCGCCGGTGGCGAAGTTCAGGACGCCCGAGCTGCGGTACGTCACGACCAGCGCCATCGCCAGCGCGGCGAACACGCAGCCGTTCCCGAGTCCCAGGAGGATGAAGTTCAGGTGTTGCGTCATGGCGCGCGTCGCTGGGTGATCGTCCGGTCGAGGGCGGCCGCGCTCATACGTCGCCCCGGGGCTCCCGCGGGAGGCCGAGCCCCCGCTCGGCGATGAGGTTTCGCATGACCTCGTTCGACCCGCCGGCGATCGTCCAGGCCCGGGCGTAGAGGAACATGTCCTGCCAGCGCCCGTCGTCGACCGTCAGCGGGTCGCCCTCGACGGCGGCCGACCGCGCGCCTTGCAGGCCGAGGCCGAACTCGACCATCTCGAGGTTCAGCTCGCTGAACCAGACCTTGGTCATCGGGGCGTCGGCGGCGTTCGTCTCGCCGCGCCCCGCTTTGGTCGCCATCCGGTACCCGAGGGCGCGCTCGACGCGCGACCGCGCCGCGAACGAGCCAATCGCCTGGCGCACCGCGCTGTCCTCGATCGCGGGGCGGCCGAGCCGGCGGTGCGTCCGGGCCAGCTGCACGAG
>JBOGFL010000334.1:0-6784 GCA_050743285.1 Acidimicrobiia bacterium | reverse complement strand
CCGCGGGGAGACGGACGACAACCCTGTCCAGCTGGCGCGCAAGTTCCGCCGCATGGCCGGCTTCTCCGACGAGGAGATCGACGAGCTTTCCGAGGTCGCGCTGGAGGCCCAGGCCGACGCCGAGGCGCGCGTCGCCGAGCACGTCGCCCAGCAGCAGGCGCAACCCGCGGCCGGCTGACACCGCCCCGAGTGCCCCACCGCATCGAGGTCCACCCGGAGCGGTTCACGCTCGTTTCCTACGTGACCGAGGACGTCGCCAGGATCGCGAGCGAAGAATCGGCCCGGGTCGGCCTGCCGGAGACCCTGCGGGTGCGACTCGAGGTCGACGAGGGCCTGCCGAGCCCGCTGAGCGGCTGGGCCGCCGACCTCGCCGAGGGCGAAGCGCGGGTGTGGATCTCGGGTGGTGACTTCGAGGACCCGCGCTTCCGACTCCAGCTCTCCGAGCCGCTGGCTCGTCAGACCCTGGCGATGGCATTCCTCCGGATCGGAGACCGGCTCGGGCCCTGCGCCGACGCGCCCGCCGACACCGAGCTCACCGACCGTCAACGGGCCGCATGGGACGTCTGGGCCGAGGGGCGAGCGGCCCGGCTCGGCGTGCACTCCCACCCGAACCGCCGCCGTTACCACTACCGCCTCGCCCACGGGTTCAACGACGTCGCCGACGCCGTCTTCGACCGCCTCTGGGCCGCGGACGAGCTCGGCTGGGCCGATCTGCAGGCCGCGTGTGCCGAGACCGAGGCCGTCGACGCTCGCCAGCCGCCCAAGAGCCGTACCGTTCTCCAGCGCTAGCCGGGCGGCGTCTCGAGATCCTGGGCGGTGACGGCGTCGTGGAGGTCGAGATCGGGCGGGCCCGCCAGCAGTGGCGTGGCCGCCTCCGCCATCTCGAGGGTCTCCGGATGATCCAGGTGGTTGCGGGGCGTCTCGGGGCTCGCCCACTTCTCGATGACGACGTAGCGGCCGGGGTGCAGCACCGAGGCGACCAGATCGACGTTCCGGCAACCGTCGCGCCGGCGGGTCAGCACGACGTACTTGGCGAGGACCGCGGCGAGAGCCTCCTCCCGTCCGGGCGCCGCCTCGAAGCGGCCCACGAGGATCGCCAATTCGATCTCGTCGGGCACGGGGCACTCTCCCCAGGGGCGGCCGAGGGCCTGTGGATAACCCTCCTTGACGGGGCCGGTATGTTACTTGGGTACAGAGGATCAGCGCTGGAACACGCCCCCTGTGCCTGTTGTTGTTTCCCACAGGCGAGGGCGCCGCTCGGAGGCCGGCACTCGATCTGTGCCGAATCCTCTAACTGGCAAATCGGAGAAAGGTCCCCGTGGCGAAGGAGCGTGTCGAGCGGGACGAGGAAGATCTCGTCCGGCTCTATCTCACCGACATCGGGCAGTACCCGCTGCTCACCAAGGACGACGAGGTTCGTCTGGCCCAGCTCATCGAGGGTGGCAACGCCGCAAGGTCCGAGCTCGATGTCGCCACCGCGAAGATGAAGCCGGCGAAGAAGCGGGAGCTGCGCCGGACGGCCCGGGACGGCGAGCTGGCAGAACGGACGTTCGTGCAGTCGAACCTCCGGCTCGTGGTCTCGATCGCCAAGAAGTACCAGGCCTCGGGCCTTCCCCTCCTCGACCTCATCCAGGAGGGCAACCTCGGCCTGATGCACGCGGTCGAGAAGTTCGACTGGCGCAAGGGCTTCAAGTTCTCGACGTACGCCACCTGGTGGATCCGCCAGGCGATCACCCGGGGCATCGCCAACACCGGCCGCACCATCCGCCTGCCGGTTCACGCCGGCGACACGCTGGCGCGCCTCCAGAAGGCCCGCTCGCGTCTCGAGCTGAAGCTGGGCCGGCCCGCGACGCTGGCCGAGCTCGCCATCGAAGTCGAGATGCCCGAAGACAAGGTGACCGAGGCGCTGCGGTTCGCGGCCGAGCCCCTGTCACTCTCGGAGCCGCTCCGAGAGGACGGCGACGCCGAGCTCGGCGACATCGTCGAGGACCGCTCGGCCGAGTCGCCCTTCGAGGTGGCCGCCACCGCGCTGCTGCCCGAGGAGATCGAGAAGCTGCTGTCGCCGCTCGACGAGCGCGAGCGTCAGATTCTCGCCCTGCGCTTCGGCCTGGACCGGGGCGAGCCCCGGACGCTCGAAGAAGTCGGGGAGTACTTCAACCTGACCCGCGAGCGGATTCGTCAGATCGAGGCCCGCGCCATGTCGAAGCTGCGACACCCGTCCGCCGACACCGGCGCCCGCGACCTGCTTGCCGTCTGATCCGGCCGGCAGGGGCCGGGTTTGCCTGCGCGCGGCGATTGTCACCGACCACCCGGCGGCGTCCCACGTAGCTCAGCTCGGCGACTCCACTGACAACCCCGCGGCTTCGGCGGCCCCGACCATTGGTTCGTCGTACGTGACGACGATGTGGAGCGCGCCACCGAGTGATAGGGCGGACGCAAGATGAACTGCATCGAGCGACCTCATCGACATCGGCTTGAGCTCGGCTGCCTCCTCGAGGACGTCTTCATCGACCTCGATCAAGAACAGATCGAGTAGCGCCGCCCTCGCCCGCTCGACCCCCGCCCGACCGTGTGGCGCGACGGCCCGAATGAGCTCGGTCTTCGCGAGCGCGGAAGACGCCCGCTCCGGCCGAGCAGCGAGAAATCCGTGCAGCGCGCCCGACTCCGGCTCTGCAATGACCAGTTTCACCAGCGCCGACGAGTCGAGATAGGTCAAGTCATCGTTCATCCCGGCGCAGCTCCTCGAGAATCTGGCTCGGGAGCGGGATGCCGGGAGTGGGTTGGAGCGGCGGCCCCAGATCCTCGAGCCGACCGATCGCCCGCGTGATCTTCCCTTCGGCCTCGGTGAAGAGGTCGTCCAGGACGCCTTCGTGCGGATCCACCGGGCCTGGCCGCGCGTCACGGATCCTCCGGCCTACCTGCGGGCGACCGTCTTGAACCTGGCCCGGTCGGGGTTACGGCGCCAGCTGGTCGCCCGCCGCCATGCTCCGACGCCGGAACGCGACGCAGCCGCAGCTGAGGACGCTGTCATGCTGCGCGAGGAGCACCGCGAGGTGCTGGCCGCGCTTCGCTCCTTGCCGCGCCGGCAGCGCGAGTGCCTCGCGCTCCGCTACTACCTCGACCTCCCCGAAGCCGAGATCGCCGGCACGCTCGGCATCTCGACCGGCTCGGTGAAGTCGCACACCCACCGCGGCCTGGCTGCCCTCGCTTCGAAGCTGGAGGCCCCCGCATGAACACCGAAGAGCTCCTGCGCGACGCCACCCGCGCCTACGCCGACACCATCGAGCCTTCGCCCGACGCCTGGGACCGCATCCGCGCCCGCCTCGAGCCGGCGCCTTCGCTCTCGTTCGGACCACGGGTGACGACGGTCCCGACGTCGAGACCGTCTCCCCGTCGACGGCCACCGGGATGCCGTCCGAGGTGGTCGCCGTCACCACCGACGGACGCGTCGTCGTCCTCGATTCGGCAACCGGCGCCGAGCAGCGCACGCTCGCCGAAGGCGCGCTGGCCGACGCCGACGGCCCCGCGGTCGCGACCGACGGCAAGACGGTGTACTTCATGCGGGCAATCAACGACGTCGGGTGCGACAGCGACGGCGACCGAGCCCTCGATCCGGTACCGGAGATCGCCCGCGTGAGCGTGAACGGCGGCGCGGTCGACACGGTCGCCACCGGCGTCCGGTATCCGGCCCTGAGCCCCGACGGCCGCTACCTCGCGTACACCGGGGTCGTCGACTGCTCCGACGCGGGTCGCTCGATCCTCGTACAGGACCTCACGCAGCAGCTCGATACCCCACAGTTCGACTCGACGACGCCTGAGCTCGTGACCGGCATCTCCGGCCTGTCCTGGGCCCCGAACTCACGCGATCTTCTGTTCGTCCTCGGCGGCGCGCGTGACGGCGGGTTCCCGCGCGTCCTCGACACGTCGACGGCGACGCCGCTGGACCAGACGCCGCTCGTCCTCATCCGCGACGGCAGCGGTGTGGATGCCTATCTCGGGAACACCAGCGAGCTACTCGGCACCTACGCGGCCGCGGGCGACGATCCCGACCAGAGCCTCCGCGTGACCGCGATCGATCCCGTGATCTCCACGAGCGTCGACGGCGCGCCGAGCGAGTTCCGCGAGCTGTTCCGCTTTCCGGAGCAGTGCTGCGGCCAGGAGTTCAGCTCCGACGCCTCGGGCAACCACATCCTCGGAGTGTCGTCAACCGGCGATCTGTACCGCTGGTCGACAGGCGACGCGGAACCGACGAAGATCGACGACGGCATCACCGCCGCGGTCTGGAACCCGGACCGAACTACTACGACCAAGGCTGCCTGAGGGCGTCGTCGCCGTTAGCACTGGTCGCCAGCACGACCTCGTCCCGACGTTTGCCGAGGGCCCGGCCGGTGATCTCCTCCGAGACGCCCGCCGAGTAGACGTCGCCGGTGTCGACCACAGTGCCGCCCGCGGCGAGGAACCGGTCGACGATCGCCCGGCACATCGCCGGGTCGCCTCCCAGCCGAAGGTCATCGCGCCCAGGCACAGCTCGCTCGCCCGGAGCCGGTGCGGCCAGCTGGCGGTACTCCAATGTCGCCCGCTCCTCTTTTCTGCGGTCGTCGCCGGTCTCCCACGTTGTCGTGCGGCCCTCGGGCGGCGACCCGACCGCGAGGGTTACGATGCGGCCGTGAAGAAGATCCTGATCATCCTCATCCTGGTCGCCATCGGAATCGCGGTCGCCAAGAAGGTCCGCGACTCCGCCGTCGCCTAGGTCCGCTCAACTGAACACCGCGGCGTAGCGCTCGGCGAACAATGCGGGCGCGCCTCCGGTGTGCCAAAAAACGACGGTCTGGCCGGCGGTGATCCGCCCGGCGCGCACCGCGGCCACAAGCCCCGCCATCGCCTTGCCCGAGTAAACCGGGTCGAGCACGATCCCCTCGAGCCGCGCGGTGACGCGCACCGCTTCGACCATCGAGTCGGTGACCGCGCCGTAGCCGTCGCCGAAGTTGTCGTGGTCGACGATTGTCGCACCCGGTGGGTCCCGGCCCTCGCGTTCGGCGGCCGCGTCCGCCAGCGCCGGCACCTTGTCGTCGAGGTCGGGACGGGTGCCCACGTCGACGCCGAGCACCCGGGTCGAAGGCTCCGCGCCGACCCCGGCGAGGATCCCGGCATGGGTTCCGCCCGAGCCGTCGGCGACGACCATCCAGTCGACCGCGTCGCCGGAGAGTTGCGCGCGCAACTCGTCGAGCGCCCGCACGTACGCGCGCACGCCGGTCACCGACGCGCCACCCACTGGGATCGCGAACGGATGCCGTCCCGCGCGCGTCAACTCGGCCGCGACCGCCTCGATCGCCGACTCGGTGCCGTAATACTCCTGGCTACCGACGAAGTGCAGGTGAGCGCCGAGCACGTGGTCGAGGAGGAGGTTGCCGGTGGCGACGTCGGGCTCGTCGTCCGACAGCGCGATGTGGCAGTCGAGGCCGAGGCGGTTGGCGGCCGCCGTTGTCATGCGCACATGGTTGCTCTGCGGCCCACCGCCGGTGACGAGCACGTCGCAGCCGCTCGCGATCGCCTCCGCGCACAGGAACTCGAGCTTGCGCGCCTTGTTGCCGCCCAGCGCGAGCCCGGTCAGGTCGTCGCGCTTCACCAGCAGGCGCGGACCACCGAGCCACTCGGCGAGCCGGTCCATGGACTCCAGCGGTGTCGGGAGTAAGGCGAGCGGGACTCGCTCGACGTCGGGCACCCTGCCTACGCGGCGCGCTGGCCCAATCCGAGAAAGCGCTTCTCACCGGGGCGGGGCCGGCGCCGCAGCAGCCACCACGCAAGAACACCGGCACCGGCGACCGCTATCACGCCTCCGACCGCGATCGTGGGCCCGCCCGTCGGGACCGGTATGCGGCTACGGAGCCGGACAGGGTGCGCGAACTCGCGCACCTCCCACCCGCGCTCCCGCGCCACGCGGTGCAACTCGCGGTCCGGGTTGACGGCGACCGGACTACCGACGGCCTCCAACATGGGCAGGTCGGTGATGGAGTCGCTGTAGGCATAGCTGGCCGAGAGGTCGAGGCCCTCACGTGCCGCCCGTTCGCGTATCGCCTCGGCCTTGCCGGGACCGTAGGCGTAGAAGTCGAGCTCGCCCGTGTAACGGCCCTGGGCGTCGACCTCGCTGCGAGTGGCGATGCAGTCGTCGGCGCCGAGGTATTCGGCCAACGGGCCGACGACCTCCATGGGTGCTGACGAGACGATCACGACCGAGCGTCCCGCAGCGTGGTGCTCGTCGAAGAGCTCGAGCGCCTCCGCGTAGATGATCGGCGACACGACCTCTTCGAGCGTCTCGCGCACGATCCCTGCCACCTGGGCCTGACTCCAACCCTTGATCATCGACTGCATCGCGTCACGCAGCTTCTCCATCTTCTCCTCGTCGGCCCCGACGAGCATGAAGACGATCTGCGCATATGCGGACTTCACGATGGCGCGCCGCGACAGCAGTCCCTCGCGGTAGAGAGTTCGGCCGAACGCGAGCACAGAGCTCTTGGCGATGATCGTCTTGTCGAGATCGAAGAAGGCGGCGCTGGTCACACGACGAGGATACGCGCCTCTTGACACCGGTACGCGGGACATGTACCTTCGGCGTACTTCCTCCCTCCTTCCCCGCGGTCTGTCCGCGCGCGCGCGAAGGAGGTCGCGGTGCTCCTCTCGTTCTGGTCGCCCAAGGGCGGCTCCGGCACGTCAGTGGTTGCCGCAGCTTGTTCGCTCGTCCTCACGCGTTCGACCGCGACCCTGCGCGCGCCCGGTGCGCGCCTCG
>JBOGFL010000333.1:0-6458 GCA_050743285.1 Acidimicrobiia bacterium | reverse complement strand
GCCTTCGCTCGCGCTCTTACACTGGTGGGGACGTGAGCACGCCGACCGACCTCCGGAGCGACCGGCGGTCGGTGCTGCCCTGGCGGCGCCACCCGCAGGTCGACGACGACCTCGTTCCCCTTCGCATCGCGTATCGCGAGCGGCACCGCCGGGCCGACACCGCGCTCATCGACCGGGCGTACGCCGTCGCCCGCGACGCCCACTCCGAGCAGGTCCGGCGCTCGGGCGAGCCCTACATCGCCCACCCGGTCGGGGTGGCGCTGATCCTCGCCGATCTCGGGCTCGATGACGTGACGCTGACCGGAGCGCTGCTCCACGACGCGGTCGAAGACACCAACCTCACCCTCGACGACGTGGAGCGGGAGTTCGGTCGCGACGTCGCCGCCATCGTCGACGGCGTCACCAAACTCGACCGGTTGCAGTTCGATTCGAGGGAGGCGCAGCAGGCCGCCACGCTCAGCAAGATGTTCGTGGCGATGGCGAAGGACATCCGCGTTCTGCTCATCAAGCTCGCCGACCGGCTGCACAACATGCGCACGATTGCCTCCCTGCCCCAAGCCAAGCAGCGGCGCATCGCCCAGGAGACACTCGACGTCTACGCGCCGCTGGCGCACCGCATGGGGGTCGGTGAAGTCAGGTGGCAACTCGAGGATCTCGCGTTCGCGGTACTGCATCCGAAGCGCTACGCCGAGATCGAGCAGATGGTCGCCACCCGCGCGCCGGAGCGCGAGAAAGAGGTTCGGGACGTCATCGAGGAGTTGACCGCCCGGCTGGCCGAGATCGGTATCGAAGCCGACATCAGCGGTCGCCCGAAGCACTACTGGTCGATCTACGAGAAGATGGTCGTGCGCGGCCGCGAGTTCGACGACGTGCAGGACCTGATGGGCGTGCGCATCGTCGTCGAGTCGGTCAAGGACTGCTACGGCGCACTCGGTTCCATCCACGCGCTGTGGCGCCCGGTGCCGGGCCGCTTCAAGGATTACATCGCGATGCCGAAGTTCAACCTCTATCAGTCTCTGCACACCACAGTTGTCGGACCCGGCGGCAAGTCGGTGGAGGTCCAGATCCGCACGGCCGAGATGCACCGGCGGGCCGAGTTCGGGGTCGCCGCGCACTGGGGATACAAGGAGCAGCGTTCACCCGCAGAAGACGTGGCGTGGCTGCGGCACCTCGTCGACTGGCAGCAGGAGACCTCGGACCCGGCCGAGTTCATGGCCGGCCTGAAGATCGACCTCGACCAGGACGAGGTCTTCGTGTTCACGCCCAAGGGGCGGGTGATCACGTTGCCCGCCGGTGCGACCCCCGTCGACTTCGCGTACGCCATCCACACCGAGGTCGGCCACCTCTGCATCGGAGCCAGGTCCAACGGGCGGTTGGTTCCGCTCGACTCCAAGCTGCGGTCGGGCGACACCGTCGAGATCGTGACGAGCAAGGTGGAAGGCGCGGGGCCCAGCCGCGACTGGCTTCAGTTCGTGCGTACGCCGCGCGCCCGCAACAAGATCCGACAGTGGTTCTCTCGAGAACGGCGCATCGACGCCATCGAGAGCGGCCGCGATGAGCTGGCCAAGGCGTTGCGGCGTGAGGGGCTACCGGTCCAGAAGCTCGCCAATTCGGCGGTAGTGAAGGAAGTCGCAGAGTCGCTGAGCTACCAGGACCTCGACGCCCTGCATGCGGCAATCGGCGAGAAGCACGTCTCGGCGCGCGCCATCGTCCAGCGCATTCAGCGCGACACCCGTGGTGGTGACGAGCAGCTGCCGGTCACCGCTCGCCGGCCCCGGCGCAGCCACCGCCCCCGGCCCGGCGTGCACGTGGAAGGTCTTGACGATGTGTTGGTACGCCTGTCCCGGTGCTGCACCCCGGTCCCGAGCGACGAGATCATGGGATTCGTCACGCGGGGTCGGGGCGTTTCTGTCCACCGGACCGACTGCGCCAACGCCCACGCGCTCGCCAACAAGGCGGAGCGGCTCATCGAGGTCGAGTGGGACCATGCCCAGTCCGGCACCTACGTCGTGTCGATCGAGGTCGAGGCCCTGGACCGCTCCCGTCTCCTTCGCGATGTCGCCCAGGTGATGGCCGACCATCACGTCAACATCCTTGCCTGCACGTCTCAGACGTCCGGTGACCGGGTGGCGAAGCTCCGCTTCGACTTCGAGCTCGCCGACCCGGCCCACCTCGACTCGCTGATCACCGCGGTCAAGCGCGTCGACTCGGTCTACGAGGCGTACCGGGTTCTCCCCGGCCGCTCGGTCGCCTAATCTCGCCCGGTGCGGGCCGTTCGGCCGTATCCTGCCGCGATGCCTGCTGACCGCGATGCATTCCGCGCGCCCGTCGGCACGCACGACGTGTTGCCACCCGATTCCGAGCAGTGGATCGAGGTCATCGCGCGCTTCGCCGATCGAGCGGCGCGGTTCGGGTACGGGCTGATCGTCACGCCGGTCTTCGAACACCGCGAGGTCTTCGAACGGGCCGGGGTCGCGACCGACGTTGTCCGCAAGGAGATGTACGACTTCGAAGACAAGGGCGGCCGGGCGGTGGCCCTGCGCCCGGAGGGCACCGCGCCGGTGGTCCGGGCCTTCGTGCAGCACCGGCCGCCGGTTCCGTGGAAGACGTGGTACCTCGCCCCGAACCTGCGCTACGAGCGGCCGCAGAGGGGTCGCTACCGGCAGCATTGGCAGCTCGGCGCCGAGGCCATCGGTGTGAGCGACCCGGAAGTCGACATCGAGGTCATCGACCTGGCCCACGGCTTCTACCGGGACGTCGGCGCGTCGGTGACCTTGCTGCTCAACTCGATGGGGGATGAGCAGAGCCGCCCCGCCTACGTGGCCGTGCTGCGCGAGTACCTCCTCGAACACGGCGGAGGCCTCGGGCCGGAGTTTCGGGAGCGCGTCGAGCAGAGCCCACTTCGGGTGCTCGACGCCAAGCGCGACGACTGGCAGGAGGTCATCGAGCGCGCTCCGCAGCTCACTGAGTACCTGAGCGACGAGGCGCAGGAGCACTTCGAGCGGGTGCAACTCGGTCTCGACGCCATCGGCATCGACTACGAGCTCGCGCCGCGGCTCGTGCGCGGCTTCGACTACTACACGAGCACCACCTTCGAGTTCGCGAGCGACGCGCTCGACGCGGCCCAAAACGCAGTTGGCGGGGGAGGTCGCTACGACCGTCTGTCGGAGGAGATGGGGGGCCCACCCGCGCCCGGGATCGGATTCGGCATCGGGATCGAACGGGTCCTGCTCGCAATGGGGAGCTCCGACGGTCCCACCCGCCGGATCGACGTGTTCGTGGTCGGTGGTCCCGACCCCATGCTCGTGCACGAGCTGCGGGAGTCGGGGCTGGCGACCGACGAGGCGTTCGGCGACCGTTCGTGGAAAGCTCAGCTCAAGGCGGCCGACCGGGCCGGGGCCGCGTTCGCGGTGTTGCTCGGCGCCCACGAGCGGGCTCGAGGCGCCGTGGCCGTGAAGCGCCTCGAATCGGCCGAGCAGGTGGAGGTGCCGCGCGAGCAGCTCGTCGGTTGGCTCCAAGCCGAGCTCGAGCGCGCGTCGTGATGCGAACCGCCCTCGGCGGCGAACTGCGGGCGACCGACAAGGGACGGTCGGTGGTGCTGTGCGGCTGGGTGGCGACCCGGCGCGACCACGGCGGGGTCGCGTTCCTCGACCTGCGCGACGCGTCGGGTCTGGTGCAGGTTGTCGTCGATCCCGATGCCGCCCGCGGCGCCTCCGCTCACGACGTCCGCACCGAGTACGTGGTGCAGGTCGAAGGTGACGTGCGCGCCCGACCCGAGGGCACCGTCAACTCCTCCTTGCCGACCGGCGAAGTGGAGGTGGTGGCGCGCACCCTCGAGGTCCTCGCCGCCGCGGAGCCTCCGCCGTTCCCGCTCACCGACCGGGTCGACGTCGACGAAGTCCTCCGGCTCCGCCACCGCTACCTCGACCTCCGTCGCGCGGAAATGCAGCGGAATCTTCGCCTGCGCGCCACCGTCAACCGCGCGCTGCGGGCGACAATGGACGAGCAGGGTTTCGTCGAGGTCGAGACGCCGATGCTCGTTGCGTCCACGCCGGAGGGTGCGCGCGACTTCGTGGTTCCGGCTCGCCTCAGCCCGGGCTCGTTCTACGCCTTGCCCCAGAGCCCCCAACTTTTCAAGCAGCTGCTCATGGTGGGCGGCCTCGACCGCTACTACCAGATCGCCCGTTGCCTGCGCGATGAGGACCTGCGCTCCGACCGGCAGTTCGAGTTCATGCAGCTCGACGTCGAGATGAGCTTTGCCGACTCCGACGACGTGATGGCGGTGATCACCGCCGCCATCTACGACGCCACCGAGGCAGTCACGGGTATCCGCCCCCCGGAACCCGAGCGCATGACGTGGCACGAGGCGATGCGCCACTACGGCTCCGACAAGCCGGATCTGCGCTTCGAGATGCAGCTCCTCGACGTGGCGCCGGCGGTGGCCGGCACCGAGTTTCGCGTGTTCGAGGCCGAGGCCGTGCGGGCGGTGCGTGTCCCGGGCGGCGCCACGACGTCGCGAGCGCGACTCGATGCGCTCGTCGAGCGCGCCCAGGCGCTCGGGGCGGCCGGTTTGGTGTGGATGCGCGTCGGTGAGGACGGCTCACTCGACTCGCCGGTGGCCCGCTTCCTTTCCGAGGGCGAGCAGAAAGGCATCGTCGAAGTGACCGGGGCCGAGCCCGGTGACCTGCTGCTGCTCGTCGCGGGACCGAGTCGTACCTGCGAGGAGGTGCTCGGAACCCTCCGTCTGGAGCTGGGGCGCCCGCCCGTCGCCGAGGGTGGCTTGCGGTTCCTGTGGGTCACGGAGTTCCCGCTGTTCGAGGGCCTCGACGACGGCCAGCTGGTGCCGGCCGCGCACCCGTTCACGATGCCGCACCCCGACGATCTGGAGCTGCTCCGAACCGGCACCGGCGAAGAGCTGCTGGCGGTCCGTTCGCTGCATTGCGACTTGGTTCTCAACGGGTGGGAGTTGGGCTCGGGCAGCGTCCGAATCCACCGGCGCGAACTGCAGGAGCAGGTTCTGTCGGTCCTCGGTATCGACGCCGAGCAGGCCGCGGCGCGCTTCGGCTTCTTGCTCGACGCGTTCCGTTACGGCGCGCCCCCGCACGCCGGCTTCGCCTGTGGCATCGATCGCCTCACCGCCATCCTGGCCGGCGAGGACAGCATCCGCGAGGTGATCGCGTTCCCGAAGACGCAGTCGGGTGCCGACCCGATGACCGGCGCGCCGACCACCCTCGACGAAACCCAACTCCGCGAGCTCGGCCTCACCGTCCGCCGCCTCAAGACCTGACTCGGTCCTCATCACGTCGGGGAGGCGCACGAGCACCGCACCCGCGGGACAATGAGGCGTGGCCGATGATCTGTTCGGGCGAGCGGCGGAAGACCGGGTAGGTGAGCGGGCGCCACTGGCGGCCCGGATGCGCCCGCGGACCCTCGAGGAGGTCGTCGGGCAGCGCCACCTGCTCGACACGGGGCGGCCGTTGCGCGTGCTGATCGAGGGCGACCGGCTCACCTCGGCGGTCCTGTGGGGCCCGCCGGGCACGGGCAAGACGACGATCGCCCGGCTGGTCGCGGGCGCCACCGAGCAGGCCTTCGAGCCGATGTCGGCGGTCACCGCCGGAGTGAAAGACGTGCGCGAGGTCGCGGAGCGGGCGCGGGCCCGGCTCGGCGAACGGGCCCAGGGCACGATCCTGTTCCTCGACGAGGTCCACCGGTTCAACCGCGCCCAGCAAGACGTCCTGCTCCCGCACGTGGAGGAGGGCCTCCTCGTGCTCATCGGTGCGACCACCGAGAACCCGTTCTTCTCGCTGACCGGACCGCTGCTGTCACGCTCGACGCTCTTCCGGCTCGAGCCGCTCGATCCCGAAGACGTACGCGCCCTTCTCACGGTTGCGCTGCAAGACGCCGAGCGCGGGCTCGGCGACAGCGGCCTCACGCTCGACCCGACCGCCCTCGAGCATCTCGCCGACCACGCCGAGGGCGACGCCCGTCACGCGCTGACATCGCTCGACGTCGCCGCCGGGCTGGCATCAGAGCGTGACGACATGACGATCACACTCGCTGACGCCGAGGCCGCGCTCGCGTTGCGGGCGCTCCGCTACGGCGACGACGAGCACTACGACGTGGCTTCCGCGCTCATCAAGAGCATCCGCGGCTCCGACCCGGACGCCGGGCTGTACTGGCTCGGCCGGATGCTCGAAGCCGGGGAGGACGCCCGCTTCGTGGCCAGGCGCCTCGTGATCCTGGCCAGCGAGGACGTGGGCATGGCCGACCCCATGAGCCTGGTGGTGGCCGACGCCGCCGCCCGGGCCGTCGAGTTCGTCGGCCTCCCCGAGGCGCAGCTCAACCTGGCCCAGGCGGTCGTCCACCTGGCCACCGCCCCCAAGTCGAACCGGGTGGCCATGGGGATCTGGAACGCCCGGCAGGATGCCCGGGAGGGCCCAGCCGGCGAGGTCCCCAAC
>JBOGFL010000332.1:0-1510 GCA_050743285.1 Acidimicrobiia bacterium | reverse complement strand
GTTGTACGCCTTGCAGAAGTCCATGATGTTGATGCCGTGCGGCCCGAGCGCGGTTCCGACCGGCGGCGCAGGCGTCGCTTGCCCCGCCTCGATCTGGATCTTCACCTTCGCCGCGACCTTCTTCTTGGCCATCTCTCCTGCTTCGCTTCCATTTCGCCGGCTCGACCGCCGGTCCGCTTACGTTCTCTCACCGGCCTCCGCCGGCTCCACTCGCTCCGCGTGCCGCCTCCGTTCGCCGAGCGCGGCATTCGCTTGGTCTACAGCTTGGCGACTTGACCGAACTCGAGCTCGACGGGCGTTTCCCGGCCGAAGATGTTGACCAGCACCTTGAGCTTCGAACGGTCGACATCGATCTCGCTGATCGCGCCGTTGAAGTCGGCGAACGGGCCCGACTGGACGCGAACCTGCTCGCCGACGTCGAACTCGAAGCGGGGCCGCGCCTTCTTCTCGGGCGCGCCGTCTTCCTTGTCTACGCCGAGGATCGACTCGACTTCCTTGCGGGAGAGCGGCGTGGGCTTGGCACCGCTCCCCACGAACCCGGTGACGCCGGGCGTGTTGCGCACGACGTACCACGAGTCGTCGTCGAGCGACATGCGCACCAGCAGATAACCGGGGAACACCTTCTTGGGCACGACGACCTTGCGGCCCTGCTTGAACTCGATCACATCCTCCATCGGGATGACGATCTCGAAAATCCGCTCCTCGACATTCATGGAGCGGACGCGGCTGTGTAGGTTCTGGCGCACCTTGTTCTCGTAGCCGGCATAGGTGTGCACGACGAACCAGTCGCCGGGCCGGTCGTAGGGGCTGGGCTCGGACGGCCCCGCCTCCTCTTCTTCTACGTCGAGCAGCTCGGCCGACTCGTCGAGCCCGACGGACGGCTCGGGCACTTCGGAAACCGGCTCATCGGCAACGGGGTCGGCTTCGGGCTCGTCGGGGACCGCGATCTCGGCAACGGGCTCGTCGAGAGCAGTGTCGTCTTCGGACTGCTGCGCGCTCTGGAGAATCGCCAGCGTGTCGGCAAGCCCTTCCGCCTCGGCGGCGGAGGCCGCGTCAGCGTCGACGGGCGTGTCGAGGTCGAGGGGCCCTCCGGGCTCCCGTTCGTCGTCGTGAGCCATGGTCAGTCGAAGAGGAAGAGGACGAAGCGGGCCGAGAGGTAGTCGAAACCGAAGATCAACGACGTCATCACCGTCACGCAGATCAACACGACGAGCGTCGAGTTGATGACTTCCCGGCGCGTGGGCCAGGCGACCTTGCGGAGCTCGCCGCGAACTTCGGAGATGTACTGGCCGGGAGACGTCCGCTCACGCTTCGGCTGCGCCTGCGGAGCGGGCCGGGGCGCGCGCCGATCGGGAGCCGCCTTCTGGTCGGCGCCCTGGCGCTGCATCAGCCGCTTGGTCTGCCGGTTCATGGCCATCGGCCGGTTGTTCCTCTCCCTCAGCTCACGTCATGCTTGGCCGGGCTCGGTGCAGGGCAGGAGGGACTCGAACCCCCAACCGCCGGTTTTGGA
>JBOGFL010000331.1:0-6275 GCA_050743285.1 Acidimicrobiia bacterium | reverse complement strand
TCCCTCATGCCCGCGCCATCGAGGCTGAAGGAGTCGCAGTGGATGATCGCCTCGTCGCCCAGGTAGAAGTGGTGAAGGCCCCTTGATGTGTAGAACGGCACGTCGGCTTCCCGGACCGCAAGGAACGCTGGCTTCCACGCCCGGTTCCGGCAGAACGCGAGGAACTCGTCGACGACGAGCGGAAGCGATTCCGGCTTGCCGATCGGATCGCCGGACGCGAGCCCGCAGCCACCGAGGTACGTGTAAGCGAGCATCGCCTCGCCGTCGGACGAGAAGAAGAAGCTCTTGTCGTCGCGCAACGAAAAGTACGCAAGCGTGTCCCACCCGTATGTGTATACGAGACGAGACGCGTGCTCCCAGTCATCCGAGGTGTGGGCGCGACGGCCGAGGAGCGGACGGAACAACAGCACGCACAACCCGACGATCCCGAGGATACCGAGCGCGACCATCGATGCGGGGAAAAACTCGGCGAAGAACTTGCTCTCGTAGTCGTACTCGCCGGAGATGCCGACGAGCGCCTTCGCCGTCGTCGTGACAACGCCCAGAACAGTGAGGTCGGGATCCACCTTGTCGCGTTGCGTGAATAGCGCGCCGGCACCGTAGGCGAACACGACGGACAGATACAGCGGAGCGAACCGCACGAGCCGCAGCAGCGACGGTGGATCGGTCGGTGCGTGAAACACGCGCCGGCCGAGGATCAGCAGCACCACCATGAGCAATGAGTACGCGGCCGCGACCGGGTGCGGTCCTTTCACGACGTGGCCGACGGTCGAGAGCGCAAACAGCACCAACGCAACCTGCCACGCCCGGTGCTTCTGCTTTGCGAGCTGGCCGGCCAGGAACAGCAGGCCGACTCCCAACAGAACTGTCGCGATGCGACTCGACACCCGAAACCACAGCGGCCCGATGACGTCGTCGAAGGGCTGGAACCGACGGTGGAACGCGGGCACCAGCGTGAGCAGGGCGATGATCCCGCCGATTGCGGTGAGCACGGCCAGGAGCCGGGCCGAGTTCCGTGACGGCGCGGGCGGAGGCGGCACCGCCGTCGTCAGCTGGCTCACGGTCGCCGGGTCGCCGCTCGGGGCGGCGCGACCGGGACCGTGCCCCCCCGGCGTCGTGGGGCCCCCCATCCCCGGCTCCGGGCGCAGCGTCGGGAAGAGGATCACCTCACGGATGCTCGACACCTCGGCAAGCAGCATTGCCAGCCGGTCCATGCCGATCCCGAGGCCGCCGGTGCACGGCATGCCGTACTCGAGCGCGCGCACGTAGTCGAGGTCGACGTCACCGGCCTCGGCGTCGCCGGCCGCCTTCGCCTCTGCCTCCGCCTCGAACGCCTGCAACTGGATCACGGGGTCGTTCTGCTCGCTGTAAGCGTTACAGAGCTCGTGGCCACCGACGATGAGCTCGAATCGTTCGGTGAGCGACGGATCGTCGCGGTGGACCCGCGCCAGCGGCGACACCTCGCGGGGGTGGTCGATGACGAAAGCCGGGCCCCGCACGTCGAACTGCACCTTGCGGTCGTAGATCTCGTTCATCAACCTCCCCGAACCCCAGTCACGCTGGTACGGGATGCCGAGACCGTCGAGAACCTTGCGCGCGTCGTCGACCGGCATCGACGCACCGATGTCGACACCGAGCCTGTCCTTGATGAGCTGCGCCATGGACAGCCGCGGCCACGGCGGCGTGAGGTCCAGAGGCTTACCGTCGAGCTGTACGACGAGCCTGTCGCCGAGCACGTCCTTGGCGGCGGTGGTGATGATCCCCTCGGTGAGATCCATCATGCCGTGGTAGTCGGTGAATGCCTGGTAGGCCTCGAGCATCGTGAACTCGGGATTGTGGTGCGTGTCGACGCCCTCGTTGCGGAACACGCGTCCGAGCTCGAACACTCGCTCCAGCCCACCCACGATCAGTCGCTTGAGGTGCAGCTCGAGCGCGATGCGTAGGTACATGTCGATATCGAGCGCGTTGTGGTGCGTGATGAACGGACGCGCGGTGGCGCCACCCTGAGTGCTCTGCAGCACTGGGCCCTCGACCTCGACGAAGCCCTGCTCGGTGAGGTAGCGGCGGACCGCCGCGATCATCTTGTGGCGCACTTCGAAGACCCGGCGGGCGTCGTCGTTGACGATGAGGTCGACGTAGCGCTGCCGGTAGCGGGTGTCGACGTCGGTGAGGCCCTTCCACTTCTCCGGCAGGGGTCGCAGGGCCTTGCCGAGCAATCGGAACGCGCCGACGCGGATCGAGAGCTCACCCCGGCGGGTGGTCATGACGGTGCCCTCGACGCCGACCCAGTCGCCGCGATCGAGGTGGTCGAAGTCCTTGTGGACGCCGGGGCCGATGACCTTGGTGTCGACGAAGAGTTGGATCTGCCCGGAACGGTCGCGCAGTTGGGCGAAGCTCAAACCTCCCTGGCGGCGGAGCAACAGGATGCGACCGGCAACCTTGACCCGGTCGTCGGTCTCCTGACCCGCAGCGAGGTCGGCGTGCTGCTCTCGGATCTCTTCGATTGTGTGGTCGCGGTCGAACCGAACCGGGTACGGGTCGACGCCAGCGTCCCGCATCGCCTGGAGCTTCTCGAGGCGGTGTTGGCGCACGTCCTCGGGATGATGCTCGGGCTCAGCGCCGTCGGCACCTTCGAGCGCGGGCACTCCCGCCTCGGGTCGCTCCTCGTCGGCCATGGTCGAGCGAGCCTAACGAGTCGGCTGTGGCCCTCGCCGGGCTTCCGGAACGACGCCGTGCGTCCACTGTCGCAACCGCGTCCGTCAAGAGCACGCGCCTGCGAGCAATATCTCCACGAGCCATTCGGCGAAGCCCTCCGCGTCCACCGAGGTCACGACCTCGGCTTCGTGCCCGCACACGGGGTCGACGAACGTGCGGACCGCGCCGTCGTGCGTGACGACAGTGACCGGTAGACGCGTCGTCGTCACGAAGCCGCGCTCGACGAGGCAGGGCGACGGTCAGCGGGTCGTGGAGCATGCTCACGACGGTTTCGGGAACGCCCCGCTGGTGCAGGAGCGGTGCCCACACGTCGACGAGTGCAGCCAGCGCGCGGCACAGTTCGTCGCCCTCGCGCAAGCGTGCGAGGTGCTCGCGCCGGAGGACGGTGCGCATCGTGACGTCGATCGGCAGTAGAGCGTGGGTAGACCCGCGTTCAGCGCCCGCACTGATGCATCGGGATCGGTGACGAGGTTGTGGTCGCTGCTCGGCGGCAGGGTGCGACCCTCGTAGTGGATGGACGCGAACGCGCCACCCATCACCGCAAGTAGCGGGATCCGCTCCGCGACGGTCGGGTCCCGATCGAGCGCGCGGGCGATGTTCGACTGCATCCCGACCGTCGCGACGGTGAGCGGCTGCTCGTGCGTGCACTCAACGACCAGGGTCACCGCGTCGCGTGTCGCGGCCGGCGCCGGATCGTCGACCGTGAGCCCTTCGCCCTCGTGGCCAAGCCAGGCCCGGGCCTCGTGGCCACCGATGCCGGCAGCGACCTCGACGTCGTCTCGTCCTGCGAGTCGAAGGAGAGTCGCCGCGATCGCGGCGCGCCGGATCGTGTCGCCCGAGACGGTGGTCACGGCACGAAGGTCGATGTCGGGATGGCGAACCGTGAGCGCGAGGGCAAACGCGTCATCGACGTCGGTCCCGATGTCGGTATCGAGGATCAGCGCGACCACTCCCGGATCGTACGGGTTACTTGTCGCCTTTCGCCTCCGGTGCGATCATCGTCCACCGCCTTCGCCCGATTGAGGGAGGATCAATGCGCGGCAAGACCGTCGTCATCACCGGAGGCAACGCCGGTATCGGCAAAGAGACCGCGGTGGGGCTCGCACAACAGGGCGCGCACGTGGTCGTCACCGCGCGCAACGCCGCCAGAGGCGAGGCAGCCGCCGCCGAAATCCGCGAACGTGCCGGTACGGACGGACAGGTCGAGGTCATGGCACTCGACTTGGCATCGCTGGCGTCGGTACGCGAGTTCGCTTTGGAGCTTGGCCGGAGGCACGACCGTCTCGATGTGCTCGTCAACAACGCCGGCGTCGTGTTGAGCAGCCGGCAACTCACGAGCGACGGCTTCGAGCGAACGTTCGGAGTCAATCACGTCGGGCACTTCGCCTTGACCGATCTACTCCTCCCGCAGCTGCGCGCCAGCGCGCCATCCCGAGTCGTCAACGTGTCGTCGCACGCGCACAAGAGCGCGAGGAACGGGCTCGACTTCGATGACCTCCAGGCGGAGCAGCGCTACCAACCGTTTGCCGTCTACAGCAGATCGAAGCTCGCGAACATCTACTTCACCCGCGAGTTGGCCCGCTGGCTCGACGAGAGCGGCGTGACGGTCAACGCCGTACACCCCGGCTTCGTGCGGAGCCACTTCGGGCGCGACGGAGATCTGGGCCTCGCCATGGGTATCGGGATCACTGCCGTCCAGCTGTTCGCCATCAGCTCGAAGCGCGGTGCGAGCACGTCGATCTTCATGGCGTCGTCGCCCGAGGTCGAAGGTGTCACTGGCAAGTACTACTTCCGCAGCAAGCCGGCGACGGTGTCGAAGGCCGCCGAGGACGACGAGGCCGCCCGCCGGCTCTGGTCGGCCAGCGAGGAGCTCGTCGCCGGCGCCTGAGCTATCTCGTTCGGTGCACTCGGTCAGCCGATCCAGCCGGCGTCGGAGAGCTTGCGGTCGATGGCGTAGGCGGCACTGATCAGGCCGAGGTGGGTGAACGCCTGCGGGAAGTTGCCCAGGTGCTCACCGTGGGGACCGAGCTCCTCTGCGTACAGGCCGAGATGGTTTGCGTAGCCAAGGGTCTTCTCGAAGACGAAGCGCGCTTTTTGCACGTCGCCCGACCGCGCCAACACCTCGGCATACCAGAAGGAGCACATGTTGAACGTGCCCTCCTCGCCCATCAGCCCGTCGCTCGCGGCGTTGCCGACGCGGTACCGGAACACAAGCGAGTCGTCGACGAGCTCCTGGTCGATCACGGCCAGCGTCGAGAGCCATTTCGGATCAGTCGGGCTCACGAACTTGACCATCGGCATCAGCAGGTTCGACGCGTCAACGGTCGTCACGCCCTTGTGTTGTACGAATGCTTCCCTCTGGGGATCCCAGAAGTTCTCGTAGATGTCCCGGTAGATCTCGTCGCGCGTCGCGAGCCAGCGATCCCGCGGGTAGGGGAACGAGCGCCGGTCACCGAGGCGGATTCCGCGGTCGATGGCGACCCAGCACATGAGTCGTGAATACAGGAACTCCTGGCGGCCGCCCCGCACCTCCCAGATGCCCTCGTCGGGGAGATGCCAGTGGTCGACAACCCAGTCGACGAGGCGCACGAGGTTGTGCCACAGGTCGTTCGAGATCGGCTCGCCGTACTTGTTGTAGAGGTACACCGAGTCCATCAGCTCGCCGTAGATGTCGAGTTGGAGCTGGTCGTACGCGCCGTTGCCGATCCGAACCGGCGACGACTTCGCGTACCCCTCGAAATGCGAAAGGGTCTCCTCGGTGAGCTGCTTCCGGCCGTCGTGGCCGTACATGATCTGCATCGAGCCGTCGGGGTTGAGGTCGTTGCAACGGTCTTCGATCCAGCGCATGAAGTGGCCGGCTTCTTCGGTGTACCCCAGCCGGATCAACGCGTAGAGCGTGAACGACGCGTCGCGGATCCAGGTGTAGCGGTAGTCCCAGTTGCGTTCTCCGCCGAGCTGCTCCGGGAGCCCGAAGGTTGCTGCCGCGACGAGTGAGCCGTAGGTCTCCGACACGAGCAACTTGAGCACGAGTGCCGAGCGCTGCACTGTCTCGCGCCACCGACCCGTGTACTTCGAGTGGCCGATCCAGTTTCGCCAGTAGTTCACGGTGTCTTTGAATGCGTGGGTAACGTAGTCGGGGGCTGCCGACCGGGTTGGCTTTCCGGGTTCGGCCTCTTCGAGAATGAAGGCCATCTTCTCGCCCGCCCGGAGGTGGAAGCGGGCGTAGGCGGCGCCGTCGCGAATCTCGAGCGGAACTTCGGCCCGGAGGCGGAGAGCCGTGCCGTCGGGCCCATCCGAGATGAAGATCACCTCGCCGTCGCGCTGCTCGACCCGGTGACCGGCCCGGCCGTAGTCGAAGCGAGGGTCGACGAGGATGTCGTAGTCGAGGTCGCCCCGCACCGTCTTCACCCGTCGGATGATCTGACACTGATGGTCCTCCGCACCCAGCCCGACGGGCATGAAGTCGGAAACCTCGCCGACGCCGTCGGCCGCGAGGAACCGGCTGATCAGCACGTTGGTGTCCGGCAGGTAGAGCTGCTTTTCGGTCGCGCCCTCCATGA
>JBOGFL010000330.1:0-2215 GCA_050743285.1 Acidimicrobiia bacterium | reverse complement strand
CGCCTCAGCCGGAGAACGAACACGACCCCCGCCGAGGCGGGGGTCGTTTTGCGCAAAGCGAGTGATGCTCAGGCGCGCTTGGTGCCGCTCGGCTTCGCGGCCGGCTTGATCGTACCGTTGCTCGCGGACTTGCCGGTGAGATTCTTCACCTTGGCCTGAACCTGGTCGACGATGGGCACGAGGCGCTCGCGCACCTCGTGCACGATCGGCTCCACCCGGCTGCGAACCTCGGTGCTCGCCTGCTCGGCCCACTCGCGCGCGCCGGCGAGCGCGGGCGTGATGGTCGCCTTGGCCTCGTCGGCGCGGTCGTTCAGGAAGTCCTGTGCGACCTCGGCCTTCGCTTCGGCCTGGCTGCGGGCGTCGCGGGCCAGCGAGCCCAACTGGGCCTGCGCGTCGCGGCGGCGGACCTGGGCCTGCTGGAATCCGAGCACGCCCACGCCGACGGTGGTGTAGGCGGCGTCCTGCACGTTCTTGGTCACGGTGGTGGTCGGCATGGTTGCTCCTGTGTCGTTGCGGATACCGGTCCGCGGCGGATACCGGTCCGCGGCGGACGCCGCCGACCGATGCGAGAAACTGTAACGTAGTTCATATACTTTTGCAAGCACTTGTGACGTTGATCACAAGGACGGCGCCACCGCTGGTACGGTCGAATCCAATGGCGACCCGGGAGCCCGCGGCACGCGCTGAGGCCCCGGAGCCGGCGACGGGCGCCCCCCGGGTCGTGGCCGTGGTCGTGACCCGGGACCCGGGCCCGAATCTCGAGGAGTGCCTGCGCTCGCTCCGGGAGCAGGACTACCCCGACCTCACCGTCCTGGTCGTCGACTCCGGATCGGCCACCGATCCGACCGACCGGATCCGCGTCACCCACCCCGGGGCCCTCGTCAACCGGCTCGGGCGCAACCTGGGTTTCGCGGCCGCCGTCAACCAGGCGCTGGGCCCGATCCGAGAAGCGATGTTCGCGTGCGTCTGCCATGACGACGTCGTGTTCGAGCCGTCGACGGTGCGCCTGCTCGTCGAGGAGGCCTACCGGTCGAACGCCGGCGTCGTCGGGCCCAAGCTCGTCGATGCCGACCACCCCAACGTCCTCCTCGAGGTCGGGCGCGCCATCGACCGGTTGGGCGCGCCGTACACCGGCATCGAGCCGGGCGAGCTCGACCAGGAACAGCACGACACCGTTCGCGACGTCTTTTACGTGTCCGGCGCCACCATGCTCGTTCGTTCCGACCTCCTCACCGAGCTGGGCGGCTTCGACGCCGACCTGTTCCCGGGCGCCGAGGACCTCCAAGTCTGTTGGCGCGCCCGTCTCGCGGGGGCGCGCGTGCTCGTCGCGCCGGACGCGCGTGTTCGGCACCACGAATCCACGACGAGCCAGCGCCGAACCGACAACGCCGCCGTTGCCCGCAATCGGCTCCGCGCGGTCTTGCTCTGTTCCTCGCGGGGCACGCTGCTGTGGCTCGTGCCGTGGGCATTCCTCCTCATGCTGGTCGAAGCCGTCCTCTTGACGCTCACCCGGCGCCGCCGAGCCGCCTGGCACGCGCTCGGCGCGTGGTGGTGGAACTTCCGCCGCCTCGGGGCACTCCGGCGCGCCCGCCGACGCGTGCAGGTGCGCCGCCGCGTTCCCGACAGTGAGCTGCGCGACCTTCAGGTCGGCATCGGGACCCGCCTGCGCGCGTGGCTCACCACGCACGTCCACGCCGAGGACCGGCTGCGCGGGCTGAGCGACACCAGCCGCACCTGGACGGACGCGACCGTTGCCAGCCTGCGCCAACCCATCGGCATCGTCGGCGTGATCGCGCTGGCGGTGTACTTCCTCGGCTCGCGCGACCTGGTGTGGGAGCGCGTGCCGGCCGTCGGGTCGCTGTCGGAGTGGCCGGGTATCGGCGACCTGTTCTCTACGTACGCATCGGGGTGGCGGTACACCGGACTTGGTTCGGCGGCGGCGGCACCGCCCGTACTCGCGTTCATGGGGACGTTGGGCACCGTCCTCTTCGGCGCGGTCGGCTTCGCGCGCACGTTGCTCGTCGTCGGTGCCGTTCCCTTGGGCGCGGCCGGCGCTTACAGGCTGGCGCGTCCGCTTGCGCCCTCGGGCCTCCCGGCGGTCGCCACCGCCATCGCCTATGTCGCCACCCCGGTTCCCCGCAACGCGATCGCGAACGGGCGCCTCGGCCCGCTCGTTCTGTTCGGGCTCGCGCCGTTCATGGTGTTGTTGCTGCTG
>JBOGFL010000329.1:0-3502 GCA_050743285.1 Acidimicrobiia bacterium | reverse complement strand
GAACGACACTGGCGAGCGCCAGCGCGGCGAGAGCGGTGCGAGCGCTTCCTTCGATGTCGGCCCTTCGTTCCGAAGAGAGAGCTTCGCCCGAGATGTCGGTCGGGAAGCGCAGTCGACGTAGCTGAATCAGGGAGAGAACAGTGGTCGCGAGGATCCGTTGCGCGATGACTCCACCCGCCCGCGGGTCGATGCTCGGAGCGATATTGCCGTGGTTTGCCTGAGAAGGCCGCCCGGGTTGGTCACCGCCTCCGCGGGAGAATGCTTTTGGCTTGCTCTTTTCCGTCACGGCCTCCTTTGGGTCCAGCGTCCACTCGACGCCGTCCTTTGCCTGGTATAGGAGGCCAGCGTCCTTCTCGATTCCAAGCGGGTCGATGCGCGAAGCCGTCTTGACTCCGAGTTCGACTCCGTGGGCAACGATCTCCGATGTGAGTGCGCGCTCATACTTCGCGCCGCGCCCGCCCTTCGGGCCGGTGGAGTCCCACCCACCGAAGACGAGCGTATGTGGGCTGTGGTGAAAGACGGCCGCTGCGTTGCGTGCTGTGGCCTCCGTGATCGAGCGGCCAGTAGCTGCGCTGCGGAACAGGTCGTCGCCGTCGAAGCTGTCGCGCAGAATCGCATCGAAGATCCGGTGCGGTGCCTCGTAGTCAGTCACGCGGTCCAGACCTGCGAGACCGGCACCGGCGAAGTCGACCGAGGTGACAGGCGCCGCGAGGTCGCCGCGGCGAATCGCGTCAAGTAACGCGAGCTCGAAGCGATTTGCTTGTGATGACACCGAGTCAAGTACGACCCGGACGACCTCGGTGTGTTCAGCTCCGTTGTTGTCGATGACGGTCTTGCGCTCGACGGCGTATCGAGTTTCCGCGTTGTTGTCAACGCTGTACGTCGGCGGGAACACCTTTTCGCCAGCGCCTCCGAGCGGCTCCAGCTCGACTCGAGCTCGAAAGCCGGCAGTGCCGCCGTCGACCGCAGCACGTAGTTGGTCGTAGGACAGAGACATCAGTCGTGACCCCCTGATTTCGATTGCGAGGCAGCGAGGCTGCCCCAGCCATCACGATTCGTTCGGTGGCACGATACGACAGGGGTGAGACATCTACCGGGGTGCTGAGAGACGCGCCCCTCGTCCAGCTCTCGCACTCGCGTGTCTACAACGTCTCAAAAGGGGGTCGCCTGGCAAATGCGCCCGCGGGCTGCGCCCCTATTGGCGTGCAGGGCGTCCCTGTGCAATCGTTACGCGATGCCCGGCGGGCCGGGTGACTTCCCCACCCTTGTTCCTGCGCGGATGGTGAACGAGTTCACCTACTGCCCACGCCTATTCTTCCTCGAATGGGTGCAGGCGCGCTTCGTCGACAACACCGACACCACCGAGGGCAGCTACCACCATCGTGCCGTCGACCGAGCCTCGGGCGCCGCACCGCTGCCTGACGAGGGCGAGATCATCCACGCGCGCTCGGTCATGCTCTCGTCGGCCGCGCTCGGACTGGTCGCCAAAGTCGACGTCATCGAAGGCGACGGTGGCGAGGTCCGCCCGGTTGACACGAAGCGCGGCAAGCCTCCCGACACCCCCGAGCGGTCCTGGGAGCCGGAGCGAGTGCAGCTTTGCGTGCAGGGCCTGCTGTTGCGGGAGGCGGGTTACACGTGCAACGAAGGATTTCTGTACTTCGCCGAAGCGCGCCAGCGAGTCTGCGTGCCATTCGAAGACGAGCTCGTCTTGCGCACGAGCGAGATCGTGGACGAGCTGAGGGGCGTGGCGAGCCGGGACCTTCCGCCACCTCCACTGGTCGCGAGTCCGAAGTGCCCGCGGTGTTCGCTCGTCGGCATTTGCCTGCCGGATGAGACCAACGCCCTCGCGGCGCGCAGCGAGCTGCCGGTCCGTCGGCTCCTCCCGAAGGACCCGGCCCCCCGCCCGCTGTACGTCACCGAGGCGGGCGCGCGAGTAGGTATCAGCGGCGGGCGCGTCGAGGTGACCCTGAAGCGCGAGCAGCTGCGCTCGGTGCGGCTCCTCGAGGTATCGCAGCTCTGCATCTACGGCAACGTGCAGGTGAGCACCCAGCTGCTGCGTGAGCTGTTCGCCCGGGAGATCCCCACGTGCTGGTTCAGCTACGGCGGCTGGTTCGCCGGCCTGGCGGAGGGGCTGCCCTCGAAGCACGTCGAGCTGCGCCGCCGCCAGGTCGCACTCACTGGCCACGGCGGGCTCGCCGTCGCGCAGCGCAACGTCGAAGGCAAGATCAGGAACTCCCGCACGCTGCTCCGGCGCAACGCCCGGGGACCGTGCGACGAGGTGCTCGCCTCGCTCGGTGAGCTCGCTCGGGACGCGGCCGGGGCCGAGACCGTCGACACGCTCCTCGGCATCGAAGGCGCCGCCGCGAGGCTGTACTTCTCTGGCTTCAACAGCATGCTGCGCGACGACGTGTCGCTGCCCGGTGGAGCGTTTACGTTCGAGGGCCGCAACCGCCGGCCGCCACTCGACCCGGTGAACTGCCTGCTCTCGTACATCTACGCGCTGCTCGTGAAGGATCTCACGGTCACGGTGTACGCGGTGGGGTTCGATCCGTACCTGGGCTTCTACCACCGCCCGCGGTTCGGACGGCCGGCGTTGGCGCTCGACCTCGCCGAGGAGTTCCGGCCACTCATCGCCGAGTCGACGGTGCTCAACCTCATCAACAACGGCGAGGTGCGGCCCTCGCATTTCGACGTTCGTGCCGGCGGTGTCACGTTGACCGCAGACGGGCGGCGGGCGGTTCTGGCCGGCTATGAGCGCCGCCTCGACGTCGAGGTCAAGCACCCGACGTTCGGGTACAAGATCAACTATCGGCGTGTGCTTGACGTCCAAGCCCGCGTGCTCGGCGCCTACGTGCTGGGCGAGATCCCCGACTACGTTCCCTTCATGACGCGCTGAGCCCGAGATGGCCCGCCGCCGCTACCTCGTTGCGTACGACATTCGGGAGCCGAACCGGCTGCGCAGAGTCCACCAAACGATGAAGGGCTTCGGCTATCCCATGCAGTACTCGGTGTTCATCTGCGACCTCGACGGCCGGGAGAAGGTCTTCTTGAAGCGGGACGTTGGCGACGTCATCGACCACCGCGTCGACAGCGTGGCGATCCTCGACCTCGGTGAGGCCGACCGCCGTGGCTCTGAGTGTTTCGAGTTCATGGGAGCGCGAATCGCGCTCCCATGGAGCGGGCCCACTATCGTTTAGGCGGTCGACCGGTAAGGTGACGGGTCAGACCCCGGAAAGCGCTCGAAGCCGAGATCACGGGGGAAAATGCACCTTGACAAGAACGGCGCCTCGCCTTCGCAAGAGTCGCGGCTGACCGCTCGAAATCGACCGCGAAGTCCCAGGTCAGCGACACAATTCCTGAGCAGCGGTTCACCGAGCCGTACGGCTCGGTCTCCATTGCGGCGCAGCCGCGACCAGCGTGCGGGCGAACGCGGTGAGAGTTCACCGAGCCGTACGGCTCGGTCTCCATTGCGGCTCGCATCTCTCCCCACAGGGTCGAGATC
>JBOGFL010000328.1:0-4431 GCA_050743285.1 Acidimicrobiia bacterium | reverse complement strand
GGCCACGACGCACAACGACGGCGACGGCAGCCCCGTCCCGTCACGGGCGGCTGACCCCGACGAGCTTGTCGCGCTCGCCGGTGCCGTGCGCGACCACCCCGGCACGACGCTCGAGTTCATCCCGACGGTCGGCGCGTTCGGTGACGAGCACAAAGAGCTGATGACCGCGATGTCACTGGCGGCCGACCGGCCGCTCAACTGGAACGTGCTCGTCGTGACGTCGATGCGACCCGACGGCCCCGCGAATCAGCTCGAGGCTTCCGACTACGCGGCCGAGCGGGGTGCCAAGGTGCTCGCGCTCACCATCCCGTGCGTGATGACGCTGTACCTCAATTTCCGCTCCGGGTTCATCTTCGACGCGCTTCCGGGCTGGGCCCCGACCATGGCGCTGCCGCTCGAAGACAAGATCAAGGCGCTGTCCGACCCCGCCGAGCGCGAGCGGCTCGGCCAGGCGATCAACCTGCCCGAGGCGGGCGTGTTCCGCGGAATGCTCCAGTGGGAGAATCTGCGCATCGCCGAGACCTACGCACCGCAGAACGAGGGGTTGTCCGGCAGGGTCGTCGGCCAGATCGCGGCCGAGCGGGGCCAGGACCCGTTCGACGTGCTGTGCGACATCGCCATCGCCGACGAACTGCGCACGCCGATCAAGCTTCCCGGCACCGGCGGCGACGAGAAGAGCTGGCAGATGCGGGAGGCCATATGGCGTGACCCGCGAACCGTCGTCGGTGCGTCTGATGCCGGCGCGCACCTCGACATGACCGACACGTTCGCATACTCGACCTCGATGCTGGCCGGTGTGCGCAAGCACAACCTCATGCCCGTCGAGGACGCGGTGCACCTCATCACCGACCGCCAGGCCCGCCTCTACGGAATCACCGGGCGGGGCCGCCTGGCCGAGGGCTGGTGCGCCGACATCGTCGTCTTCGACGAGGCGACGATCGGCAAGGGGCCCATCCACACCCGCTTCGACCTGCCCGCCGGTGCGGGGCGGCTGTTCGCGGAGGCCGAGGGCATCGACCACGTGCTCGTCAACGGCACCGAGATCGTGACCGGCAAGGAGCCCACCGGCGCCACGCCCGGCACGCTCCTGCGTTCCGGCCGCGACACCGAGACCGTCACCAACGCCGAGGCGTAGCGACCACAGGTCTACGACGAGGTCGGGGTGGCGGCACCGAGCTTGGCGTGGTCCCAGGTGACGGTGCGCTCGGGGACGATCTTCACGACGACGCGCTTGTTCATCATCGTCTCGACCATCGGCTTCATGTCGTCGGTGTAGGTCACGCCGTAGTAACGCTCGGTGAGGTCGACCGCGAGCGCGAACAGCGTGTCGTAGTCGTCGATGAGCTCACCGGTCCCCGCGAGCTCGACGCCGCGCAGCTCCTCGTACTTGACGCCGTCCTCGACCATGCACGTGAGGCGGGGGTCGCGCTCGAGGTTCTTGACCTTCTGGCTCTTCGCCTTCGTCTCGAAGGCGACCGACCCATCGGGCAGGAAGCCGTACCACATCGCCACGACATGGATCGAGCCGTCGTGGTTCATCGTGGCCACCGACATCGTGCGCCGGCCGTGGAGGAACTCGTCGATCTCCGTGTCCGACATCTTGATCATTCCGCGCTGGTTTACGCCCATGAGCGCAACACTACGATGCGTCGCATCGTCACCACCAGTGAGCCCAACTCCGACGCCGACACCGAGTTGCGCGCGATCGAGGAGGGCGAGCCGGCGCAGGAGCCGGATCTCGGCACGAGCCTGCCCCGAGCGTTTCGCGCGCTCGGGTTCCGCGACTTCCGCATCTTCTGGTCGGCGGCGGTCGTGTCGAGCATCGGCAGCAACATGCAGCTGGCGGCGCTGCTATGGGTGGTCGCGATCTCGACCCGCAGTGCGGCGCGGGTGAGCCTGGTCGCCTTCGTCGGCGTCGTCCCGCTGTTGCTCCTCAGTCCGCTGGGCGGCGCGCTGGCAGACCGGTTTGCCCGCCGCCACGTTCTCGCGATCACCCAGGCGCTGATGATGATCCAGGCCCTCGTCCTGTGGACGGTGTGGATTTCGGGTGCCGGTTCGTACTGGGTGCTGTTCGCGCTCGCGCTGACGAACGGGATGCTCGCGGCGCTGAGCACGCCGTCGTGGCAGGTGTTCGTCGTCGACCTGGTGCCGCGCGCTTATCTCCAGAACGCGATCACGCTCAACACCACGCAGTTCAACGTGGCGCGCGCCGTCGGGCCGCTGGTCGCCGGTGTCCTCATCGCCGAGTTCGGCGCCGGCCTCTGCTTCTTGCTCAACGGGGTCTCGTTCGTCTTCGTGCTCCTCGCGCTGATCGCACTCTCGGCGTCCGCCACGATCGTCCCGACTCGCCCGAGCAGCCGGCCAACGGTTTGGCAGGGCTTCACCGACAGCGTCCGCACGGTGCGCGCCGAACCGGGGCTGGTGACAGCGATCGGAACCCACGCCGCCTTTGCCTTCTTCGCCGCGCCGGTTGTCCAGCTGGTGCCGGTGTTCGCGGTCGAAGCCCTCGACGTGGGGCCGGCCGCGTACGGCGTCCTGCTCGGCGCGTTCGGCTTCGGCGCGGTCGGTATCGCGGTGGCCATCGGTAGCGCCGACGACCGGGTCGCGCCCAGCCGGATCCTTGCTTACGGGTTCGTCCTCAGTGCGCTGGCCGTCGGCGGGCTGGCAGTCGCGCCGACCCTGGCGCCCGCGGTCGGGGCGATGGTGCTGTTCGGCGCTGCCTACGTGATCGTCGTGTCGATCGACCACAGCGCGATCCAGCGCCTCGCCGACGACCACAACCGCGGGCGCGTCACGAGCCTGTGGCTGATGACCTTTGGCGTCTTCTTCCCGATCGGTGTGCTCGCCGAGGGTGCGGCAGCCGAGGCGTTCGGTGTGCGCGTGGCGTTGGGCGGTGTCGCGGCGCTGCTGGTCGCGGTGCTCGTCTTCGTCTTTGCCCGCCGGCTTCTCCCGCGAATCAACCCCGCGACCGACGCGTCAGCGCCGTAAGGCAATCAGCTGATCTCGAGCACCCCGCGGGCGAGCTTGCCGTCGTGGAGGTCGTGAACCGCGGTCTCCCAGTCGGAAAGCGGGTAGCGCGCCGTCACCAGCTCGTCGAGCTTGAGCACGCCCCGCCGGTAGAGGTCGACGACGAGCGGGATGTCGTAGTGCGGCCGGTGCGAACCGGCGCGGGATCCGGTGAGCGTGCGCTCGACGTGGGTGAAGTTGCCGATACGGGCGGGCACGGTCGCGCTCGGCGCGGGGACGCCGATGATCACCGCGGTGCCGCCCCAGTCGAGCATCTCGAGACATGCGTTGAGCACGTCGGGGTGGCCCACACAGTCGAAGGCGTAGTCGACGCCGCCCGCGTTCATCACCGCGTGGGGCGGATCGGGCGGGAGCAGCTCCCTGATCTTGCCGACGATGTCGACGTCGGGACCGGTCACGAAGAAGTCGGAGGCGCCGAACTCGCGCGCCCAGCGCTCCTTCTCGGGCATGGTGTCGACCGCGATGACACGGCTGGCGCCCTTGATCGCCGCGGCCTGGATGACGTTGAGGCCGACGCCGCCGACACCGAACACCGCGGCGGTGTCACCGACGCCGAGCTGGGTGCGGTTCCATACCGACCCCACGCCCGTCAGCACACCGCAACCGATGAGGCACGCCGACTCCAGCGGGACGTCGGGGGGGATCTTCACGCACTGGGTCGCGGCCACGACGCTGCGCTCGGAGAAGAACGACGCACCGGCGAAGTTCCACGCCGGCTCGCCGTCGAGGGTGAACGGCTGGCTCATGTTGCCCATGCTGTAGCGGCACCATGCCGGCCGGCCGCTGCTGCACCACTTGCAGACGCCGCACGATGCCATCGTGTGCATCACGATGTGGTCGCCGGGCGCGACGTGGCTCACCGCCTCGCCGACCGCCTCGACGATGCCCGCGCCCTCGTGGCCGAGCACCGCCGGGGCCGGCCACGGGATCGTCCCGTCGATCACGCTCAGGTCGCTGTGGCACAGGCCCGCCGCCACCACCTGTACCAGCACCTCGTTGGGGCCGGGGTCGCGCACGGCCAACCCGTCGGTCAGCTCCGCCTTCTCCCCCGTATAGACGAGCCCCTTCACGCCTTCTCCTTATACCTATGGGTGAGATTCACGGCCCGGCGGGGACGGGCACGGTCTCGGTGTCGGTGCCCGAGCGTAGGACGGTGCCGGGGAGGGCGCCGGTGATCTTGGCGTCGGCGACGACCGGGACGCCGTTGACGACGACCGCCGGCACGCCCGCCGCACCGGCGAACAGCCGCCCGCTCCCGCCGGGCAGGTCCTCGACGAGATGCACGTCCTCCGACCCCACCGTTTCGGGGTCGAACACGACGAGGTCGGCGTGCGCGCCCTCACGCACCTCGCCCCGGTCGCGGAGTCCGAACAGCGACGCAGGCGACTGTGTGATCAGCTGCAC
>JBOGFL010000327.1:0-2376 GCA_050743285.1 Acidimicrobiia bacterium | reverse complement strand
ACGTCATGGGGTGTTTCGACCCGGCTCATGGGCGCACTCGTGATGGCGCACGGCGACGACGCCGGCCTGCGGCTGCCGCCCCGCCTGGCGCCTATCCACGTGGTCATCCTGGCGGTCCGGTCCGAAGGCGGCGTCGTCGAGCGATGCGTCGCACTGAAAGACGAGCTCCTCGCGGCCGGACTACGGGTCGAGCTCGACGACCGCACCGACGTCTCGTTCGGTCGCCGCGCCGTGGAATGGGAGCTCAAAGGCGTCCCGGTCCGGCTCGAGGTGGGGCCCCGCGACCTCGAGGCCCAGACGGTCACCGTGGTGCGTCGCGACACACGCGACAAGGCGTCGGTGTCGGTGTCGGCCGTTGCCCCCCACGTCGCCGACACGCTCGAGACGATCCAGACCGCGATGTTCGCCGAAGCTCTGGAGTTGCGCCGTCGGCGCACCATTGACGTGACAAGTGTGGAGTCAGCCGAGCAAGCGGCCCGAGACGGCTTCGCGGTCCTCCCCGTCGACGCCCTCGGTGCCGACGGCGAACAGCGCTTGAACACGGCCCGCGCAAGCGTGCGCTGCATCCAACGCCCCGACGGCTCCCTCCCCGACGCCGGCGACGAACACCTCGTCGCCGTGATCGCACGCGCCTATTAGCGCTCTTGAGCGCACGACGACGAGGGTCATTGCTCCGGCGTGTGGCAGACGGCCTCGACGTTGTTGCCGTCCGGGTCGCGGACGAACGCGCCGTAGTAGGTGGGGTGGTACTCGGCCCACACCCGCGGCTCGTGCAACACCTCGGCGCCGGCCGCCTTCGCGGCGTCGAAGAAGGCCCGCACGGTCGCCCGGTCCGCGGCGGAGAAGGCGATGTGCGACTCGCGGAACCCATCTCCCGTTGACCGTGGCCCGATCCAGAAATCCGGCATAGGCGGAACGCCGAAGCCGATGACCTCGCCGAAGTCCAGGATCCGCTGCCCGCCGAGCGGCGCCAACACCGTGTCGTAGAAGGCGGCGCTGGCCTTCATATCCTCGCACTGGATCGCCAGGTGATCGAGCATGAGCCCTTCCTTTCCCGTCGGGCGGCCCATCGTTCCACGCCGAGCCGGCGCCCGTGCCTGCGGCGCCGGGAGTAGCCCGCCCCGGGCGGTATACGTCGAACGCCGTACGGGCATGCGCGTCGTGCAGCCGATGACGCTGCATCGATCAGGGCTTACCGTGAGCACGTGGTGACGACACGGCGATCCGTTCCCGGCTGGTTGGCGGCAGGATGGTGGTCGGGTTCGGCATGGTCGGTCGTCGGCCTGTCGGTCGCGGTGGCCGGCTTCCAGGTTATGGGCACGGTCGGCGCCGCCGACAACCAACCCGATTCGGCCCGCCTCGACGCGTTCGCGTTCGTCCTGCTGCTGATCGGGCCGGCCGCGCTCCTCGCCCGCCGCCGTTACCCGGTACCGGTGCTCGCGGTCACGCTGACCGCAACGCTCGTCTACTTGGCCCAGTCCTACGCGTACGGGCCGATCTTCATCAGCCTCGTCATCGCGTTCTTCACGACGGTCACCAGTGGCCATCGGCGGGCGGCCTGGGTTCTCGCCGGTGCCGGCTTCGCCGCGTTCGTGCTGCTCATGCCGCTGGGCGAGGCGTCGCGTCCCTCGCTCTTCCACGCCGCCGCGGTCGCGTCGTGGCTGCTCGTCGTGCTCGTCGTCGCTGAGATCGCGCGGGTCGGGCGTGAGCGCGTCCTGGAAAGGGAGCGGGCGCGGGAGGAGCTCGCGAGCCGCCGGGCCGGCGAGGAGCGTCTGCGGATCGCCCGGGAGCTCCACGACGTGCTGGCACACAACATCTCGCTCATCAACGTGCAGGCGGGCTCGGCGTTGCACGTCATGAACGAACGTCCCGAACAGGCGAGAACCGCGCTGGTCGCGATCAAGGATGCGAGCAGGGAAGCACTGCGGGAACTGCGGTCGGTGCTCGGCGTGCTCCGGCAGGTCGACGAGGAGGCGCCCCGCACGCCAACACCGGGCCTCGCCCACCTCGACGATCTCGTGGCCCGGGCCGGATCAGCGGGGCTCGATGTCCAGGTCGAGGTGGACGGCACGCCGCGTGAACTCCCGGCCGAAATCGACCGGGCCGCCTATCGAATCGCGCAAGAAGCGCTCACCAACGTCACCCGGCACGCCGGTGAGGCGCGGGCGACGGTTCGGCTCGGCTACGGGACCGACGAACTGACGCTGCAGGTCGTCGACGACGGTGACGGCATGGTGCCACCGCCCGCGTCGGCGGTCGGTACGGGTAGCGGCATTGCCGGCATGCAGGAGCGCGCCCACGCGCTCGGCGGTCGGTTGGAAGCGGGACCGCGCCCTGGTGGGGGCTTTCGGGTCCAGGCGAAGCTCCCGCTGCGCG
>JBOGFL010000326.1:0-2006 GCA_050743285.1 Acidimicrobiia bacterium | reverse complement strand
CGCGACTAGTCTTGTCCGGTGACTGTTCCGGGGATTCTGCGCGCCTTGGAAGAGGCGTCTCTGTACCGTGACGCCCTCCGCTGGGCGCGCACCGACGCCGACCTCGGTCTCGTCGACGGGCTCGATGCGCCGGCGCTCGCCGGGCTGCTCGAGAAACGGGGCTCTGCAGGGCACCCCTCGGCGCTGCTCGCGGTCGTCCCCACCGGCAGACGGGCGGAGAGCCTGGCGCTGGCCATGCACGCCTACCTCCCCGACGCCGAGATCCTCACCTTCCCCGCCTGGGAGACCCTTCCGCACGAACGGCTGAGTCCCAGTCCGGACACGGTCGGCCAACGCCTGCAGACTCTGCGCCGCATCGCCGAATGGTCCGGCGACCACCCGCTCGTCGTCGTCGCCTCCGTACGCGCGGCCCTCCAGCCGATCGCCGGGAACCTGGGCGAGATCGCCCCTCTCGAGCTGGCGGTCGGCAGTCGCGGCCATGAACTCGACCGGGTGGTCGAGCAGCTGGTGGAGCGTGCGTACTCCCGCGTCGACATGGTGTCGCGGCGCGGTGAGTTCGCGGTGCGCGGCGGCATCCTCGATGTCTTCCCTCCCACCTCCGAGCACCCCTACCGTGTGGAGTTCTTCGGCGACGAGATCGACCAGATCCGCGCGTTCTCCGTCGCGGATCAGCGCTCGCTGCCGGGCGACGTCGTCGGCGTCGATCTCCCGCCGACCCGAGAGCTGCTGCTCACGGCCGATGTGCGCGAGCGCGCCAGGGCACTCGTCGGCGGCTTCCCGGCGATCTCCGGCATGCTCGAGAAGATGGCCGAGGGCATCCCGGTCGAGGGCATGGAGTCGCTGCTGCCCGCGGTCGCCGGTCCGCTGAAGTCCCTCGCCGAGTACCTGCCTGAGGGAAGCGCCACGGCGATCATCGACCCTGAGCGTTCGAGCGCGCGCGCCATCACCCTGGGCGACACGAACCGCGAGTTCCTCGATGCCGCCTGGAGTGCGGCCACCTCCGGCGCCTCCGCGCCCATCGACCTGGGGGCGGGCGACTTCCTCACGATCGCTCAACTGCGCGAAGTGGTGCGCGACCGGGGCGGAGTCTGGTGGCGGCTCAGCCCGTTCGGTGCGGGGCTGGGCGAAGGCGATGAGGATGCCGCGAACCTCGATGCGGCCGTCATCCCCTCGTTCCACGGCAACGTCGACGGGGCGATCTCCTTCGTCGAGGCGAAGGTGACCGACGGCTGGCGGGTCGTCGTCATCGCCGCGGGGCACGGCCTGGTCGACCGTGCGCGCGATGTGCTCGCGGACCGCGGCCTGGCGGCGCGCGTCGTCGAGACACTCGCCGACGCGCCGGAGGGCGGCGTCGCGACCCTGGTCACCGGATCGGTCAAGGCCGGGTTCCAGGTGGCGGAGGCGAAACTCGCCGTCCTCACCGACAACGAGTTCTACGGGCGCACGATCGGCGGCGACCAGCGCGTCGTCAAGAAGCTCGCGTCCCGGCGCAAGAACGTCGTCGACCCGCTGCAGCTGAAGCCCGGCGACTTCGTCGTGCACGCCACCCACGGCATCGGCCGCTTCGTCGAGATGACGCAGCGCGAGGTGTCCACCGGCGGGCGCAACGCCACCAAGTCGATCCGCGACTACCTCGTGCTGGAGTACGCGCCCTCCAAGCGGGGGTACCCGGGCGACAAGCTGTTCGTGCCGACGGATCAGCTCGACCTGCTGTCGAAGTACGTGGGCGGCGAGGCTCCGAACCTGTCGAAGATGGGCGGCAGCGACTGGTCGCAGGCCAAGGGCAAGGCACGCAAGGCCGTCCGCGACATCGCCGTCGAGCTCGTGAAGCTCTACTCCGCCCGTATGAGCGCGAAGGGGCACGCCTTCGGCCCGGACACCCCGTGGCAGCGCGAGCTGGAAGAGGCCTTCCCGTTCGCCGAGACCCACGACCAGCTGCAGACGATCGACGAGATCAAGGCCGACATGGAGCGGCCCATCCCGATGGATCGCCTGCTGTCGGGCGA
>JBOGFL010000325.1:0-1723 GCA_050743285.1 Acidimicrobiia bacterium | reverse complement strand
CCTCCGGCCTGGCCGCCCTCGTCGACGCCGGCGCCTTCGCGGCCGACGACGTCGTCGCCGTCATCGGCAAGACCGAGGGCAACGGCGGCGTCAACGACTTCACGCGCATCCTTGCCGACCAGGCCTTCCGCCGGGTGCTCGACCGCCACGGGCGCCGCGGCGCCGAGGCGGTCGCCCAGGTGCCCATGGTGTGGTCGGGCGGCTGCGACGGCGTGCTCACCCCGCACGCCACCGTGTTCGCGCGGAACGACCGCACCGGGCCACCCGATCGGTCGCGGCTGACCATCGGCGCCGCGATGAGCGCCGAGCTCCTGCCCGAGGACATCGGGCGGCCGGCGATGGTCGAGAAGGTCGCGGAGGGGGTGCGCGTCGCCATGCGCGACGCCGGGCTCACCGACCCGGCCGACGTGCACTACGTCCAGACCAAGACGCCGCTCCTCACGATCGAATCGGTCGCCGACGCGCACCGCCGGGGCCACGACGTGGCGTGCGAGGTGCACGGCTCGATGGACGTGTCGAACGGCACGACCGCCCTGGGCATCGCCGTCGCGCTGGGAGAGATCGGCATGCCGCGCGCCGAGCAGATCTGCCGCGACTTCGACCTCTATTCGTCGGTTGCCTCGTGCTCGTCCGGGGTGGAGCTGACGCGGGCGCAGATCGTGCTGATGGGCAACCGGGCCGGCGCCGGCGGCCGGTACCGCATCGGCCACGGCGTGATGAAGGACGCCCTCGATCTCGACGGGGTCTACGAGGCGATCCGGAACGCGGGCCTCGCGCTCCCGGACCGGCCCCGGGCCGAGGATCTCGGCGGGCGGCTCGTGAACTGCTTCGTGAAGTGCGAGGCGGACCACCGGGGGACCCTGCGGGGCCGGCGCCAGATCATGCTCGACGACTCGGACGTGCACCATCACCGCCACGCCAAGGCGGCGGTCGGGGCGGTGGTGGCGGCCGCGATCGGCGACCCGGCGGTCTTCGTCTCCGTCGGCGCCATGCACCAGGGCCCGCACGGCGGCGGTCCGGTCGTCGCGATCGCCGACGTCGGCGACTGAGAGGGCTCGCGGCGGTTCAGCTACGTGGAACGGAAGCCGGCGCCGCTGCCGGCCGACGGCGACACCCTGGACACTCGGGAAGGACCGCCCGATCGCCCGCCGTGCAGGCGCGGGCGTTTCGATGCACCCACGTCGTGAGACATCGCGGGCAGCGGTGCGCGTGGCGCCGTCGCCGGGCGGTCCCGATCTCCCGGATGGTGCTCGCGACGCGCTCGGATCGGGCAACCGTGTCGACCGGGCCGCCGGCGAGGCACCACGGGCACAGCCACGCTCGCCCCTCTCGGCAGGGAGCCCGGTGGCTCCATTCTCCCTCGCAGAGGAAGCAGTGATGGAGATGAGCGCGGCCGCCCCCGTTGTGAGTCGCGCCGTGGCCCGGCCGGCGCCGCGCGAGCCCGGTCAAGGACACGGCGGCTCCGAGCAGGAGCACGGCGACGGCGGCCTTGCGCACCATGACCGGGGGTCGGATGCAAGCCGTGCCAGTCCCGCGTCCCGGGGCGAGAGCGGCGGCCTGACCCCGCCGGTGCCCCCAGATCGCGGCCGTGGACCCGTGGACGGTGACGAAAACCGTCCACCGATCGTTCGTATTTGGGTGGGTGGCGCCAGCCCGGGCGGCCGCGCCGCCCATCCGGGAACCGGTCGTCGCCGGCCGGCCGGCGGTGGGCCGGGGGTCACGG
>JBOGFL010000324.1:0-1517 GCA_050743285.1 Acidimicrobiia bacterium | reverse complement strand
CCCTTCGGCCGTCCGGTGGTGCCCGACGTGTAGAACATCGGGCCGCCCAGCGTCTGGTCGGCCGGCTCATCCGGCGAGCCGGACGCGAGCAGCTCCTCGTAGTCGACGAAGTCGTCCTCGATGCCGCCGGGATCGACGACGACCCGGATGCGGGGGGCGCCGGGCCCGAGTTGCGCGAGCGCGGCACGGGCGACGTCGAGGTACGGCGCCTCGACCACCAGCGCGGCGGCGTCGGAGTTGTCGAGGACGTACGCCAGCTCGTCGCCGACCCAGTGCCAGTTGACCGGCACGAGTGTCCACCCGGCGTGGCCGGCGGCGGCGAGCAGCTCGTAGTACTCGCGGCGGTTCCCGCTCATCACCGCGAGGGTGGCGCCGGTCGCGAGACCCGCAGTGCGGAACGCGTTGATCAGGCGATTGACGCGCTCGTCGAGCTCCCGCCAGGTGGTCTGACCTCTCTCGTCAGCGAGCGCGAACGCGTCGGCGGGCTTCCGTGCCGCAATGCCGGCGATCGTCTCCGCCACGCCGCCATCCTGTCACCGGCGCGGGATGTCAGGTGCAGATGGGTGGATTGATCTCGAGCAAGGCAGGGTCGCGGGGAATCGGGAGGTCGACCGGCCGCACCCTCTCAGCCGGCCGTGAGCATGCGCATCTCGTCGACGGCCCGAAGGTACTCGTCGGTCAGCGGCCCGGGAAGACGGCGGGTGAACAGCGCCGCAAGCTTGCGGAAGTACCCGATCGTCCCGTCCTTGCCGCCGTTGAAGCGAGACCAGTGCTCTTCGCCGTCGGCGCGCAGGTCGTTGTTGATGCTGTGGGCGTTGTGGAGCTTGTCGGCCACCGCAACGAGCAGCACGTCGGCCGACGCACGCTCGAGATGGGCGAGATGCGCCTCCTTCCGCTCCCGCCACGGCGGCTTGGGCTGTTCGAGTGTGTCGGACATCGATTCGACGATGCCCGCGACCCGCGGGCCGAAGCGGTTCTCGATGTCGAGAAGACGGTCGCGGCCCCCTTGGTCCTCGGCGGTGTCGTGCAGCAGCGCGGCGATCGCCTGGTCCTCGTCGCCACCGGCTTCGAGGACGAGCGCGCAGACACCCAGCGGATGTGCGATGTAGGGCGTGTCCTTTCCTTTGCGCGCCTGGTGCGCATGGGCCACAGCCGCATACGCAAGCGCATCCTGGAACCGTTCGCCGGCGACGAACCGGGGCTCCGGGCCCATGGCCGCGGCTACGGCGCCAGCGTCGGGCGTCGGGCCGGCGGCTTGGTCGCGAGGCGCCGGGGCAGGTGCCGGCGCACCCGCACCACCAACCGCACCATCTCTTCAGCCAGTTCGTCGCCCGGCGCACGCGGGTTGTTCCACACGACGTACTCCTTGGCCACCAGCGTCGCCAGGTAGTCGAGCAGCGCAGCTTCGTCGTCCTTCACGAGCAGGTAGTCGGGATGCCGCTCGTGGTAGAAGACGACGCCGGCGTCGGCGTCGTAGCGGCTGCGCCCTTCGCCCGGATGGGGGTCGGGCGTCACCG
>JBOGFL010000323.1:0-2564 GCA_050743285.1 Acidimicrobiia bacterium | reverse complement strand
GTGCGCGACTTCGCCAAGTCGTTTCACGGCTTTTACCGCGACTGCCGCGTGATCGGGGAGGACGCCGAACTCACGCAGGCTCGACTGTGGTTGGCGGCGGCGTCCGGCACAGGCCTCGCCAACGCGCTCGCGATCCTCGGTGTTGGCGCCCCCGACGAGATGGCGCGCCTCGACGAGGATTCGCCTGCAGACTAGGCCTCGAAAACCCGGAAGTTGGCGGAGAAGAGGTCCTGGCGCGTCGGCTTGTGCTTCGAGTGCGCGAGCAGGACGACGACAGCATCGTCCTCGTCAGTCGCATCCGTACTGGCAGTGACCTCGGCGCGCAGCGGTGGATCTGACGTCGGCTTGACCTCCTGCGACCCCACATTGCGCAACTTGAGCTTGCCGGCGGCCATCTTCTCGGTCACGTCCTTGGTCCCCCTGAACCAGCGCAGTTCGAGATTGTCGAGCTCGATCGCGGCTCTCGCGCCCGGTTCATCAGCGGCGAAGAAGCCGCCCTTCAGGACCAGCGTGTCCTTCTTCGTCCCGTCGTTCTGGACGATGAAATCGAAATGCTCGCTGCTTCCCGGTGCCATGCCGACAGTCGCGCCTGCCGTCGAGTAGTAGATATCGTCGGCACAGACATCCGGCTGGTAGTTGGTGGCGACCTGCAAGTTCGCGGTCATGATGAGGCTGCAAAGTACGGTCACCGGACTCCTCCTAGGGTGCGCCCGGGTCCGCGAGCGCGCCGGCGACCGCGTCCTGCTGTGCGGGCTGCTTGATCGAGGTTGCGAATACAACGCCGCCGCCGGTGGTCGTGCCGTCTTCGCTCGTCACGATCATCCGCAGCTTGGGGCTCAGGGCGCCGGGAGCGACGTCATGGAACTTGAGCTTCCCGGCGGCGACCTTCTCGGTCACGTCCTGGCCGCCGAGGAGGAACTGGACGGTGATCTCGCCGGCGTCGATCACGGTTTTCTTCGAGGAGTTCTGAATCGCCAAACCTTTGATCCGGAACGAATCGATCTTGGTGCCGTCGTTCTGGACCCGGATGTCGAACGTCGCCGGGTCGGGGAGAGGAGCGGAAGCGCCGGCCAGTCCGTCCGACGGGTATAGGTTGTCGCCCGTCCAGGGTCCGTCACCGAGGCGGATCCGGGCGTCAGGTTGGCGGTTGGGGACGCCGGCGCCGGCGGGCTCGGCCACGCTCACGAACCCGAGCGCGATCACGGCCGCGACGACGACTCGCTGCGTCCCTCTCACGCCTCCCTCTCCTCCTACTACCCCTCGCCGCAAGCATGCCGTCGCCCACTCGGTGTGTCAAGACCGCTACCTGGTGTGGGATAGGCGCCCGACCGTGACGCCACGCAATGGGGCGGAGCGCCGCCGCGGCCCCGGCGTACGGTGGGGCATGGACGGTGTGGCGGCGCCCATCGACGTCGAGCTGATCCCGCCCCAGCTCCGTGACGGCGACCGCTGCGAGGCGCTGGCCCGGCGATTCGGCACGCCCCTGTTCGTCTACGACGAGGACGACCTGCGGCGACGGTGTCGTGTGTACGCCCGCAACTTCGGCCCCGGCAACGTCGCCTACGCCGGCAAGGCGTTCCTGTGCACGGCGATGGCTCGGCTGGTGGCCGAGGAGGGTCTCCGACTCGACGTCGCCACCGGCGGGGAGCTGCACGTGGCGCTTCACGGCGGGTTCCCGCCCGACCGGCTCATCGTTCATGGCAACAACAAATCCGACGCCGAGTTGGAGTCGGCCCTGTCGGTCGGGGCCGGGCGCATCGTCGCCGATTCGTTCGACGAGCTCGACCGGCTCGAGCGGCTCGCCGCCGGCCGCGCCGAGCCTCCGGCGGTTCTCATCCGGGTGACGCCCGGCGTCGAGGCGCACACGCATGAGTACATCGAAACCGGAACCGAGATTTCGAAGTTCGGCTTCTCGGCCGCGACGGGTGCCGCTCGCGACGCCGCGGTTCGCGTGGCGAGAAGTCCTGCGCTCCGGTTCGGGGGGCTGCACTGTCACATCGGCTCTCAGGTGTTCCGCCTCGATTCGTACGCACGAGCAGTCGTGGTGGTCGGCCGGGTCGTTGCCGAGATCGGCGCCGCGACTGGCACGCCGGTCGAGGAGCTGAACCTCGGTGGTGGGCTCGGCGCGCGCTACCTACTCGAAGACCCCGACATCGCAGTCGCCGACTACGCCAAGACGTTGCGGGCCGCCCTCGAGGAGGCCTGCGCCGCGAACGGACTCGACCCCGCGCCCCGGCTCACCGTCGAGCCGGGCCGGTCGATCGTCGCTCCGGCTGCGATGACGCTGTATCGCGTCGGAACGGTCAAGGAGATTCCGGGTGTGGCGACGTATGTCGCGGTCGATGGCGGCATGAGCGACAATCCCCGCCCCGTGCTGTACGGCGCTGGCTACGAGGCGTACCTGCCGGCTCGTCTGACTGAGCCGCGCAGCCTTGTCGTCGATGTGGCGGGCAAACACTGCGAGCAGGGAGACGTGATCGTCGCGGGCGCCCATTTGCCGGAGGGCGTGCGCGTGGGCGACCTGCTCGCGACACCGACCACCGGTGCGTACGGCTACTCAATGG
>JBOGFL010000322.1:0-2080 GCA_050743285.1 Acidimicrobiia bacterium | reverse complement strand
GGATCCTCCGAGTCGAGCGGGACGTCATCGCCATCGGGCACCACCGCGCGCGTGGGCACCCACGCCTCGTTCTCGTAGAGCGTCATTCCGGGCTCGATCTCCAGTCGGCTGAGGTCGAGCTGGTCTTGCAGCGCGTTCAGGAGCGCCGGTTGCGGCGCGGAGGCTCCCCCTCCGGGCGCGGCGCGCGGTTCTGGGGGGAGCCGAGGCGGTGGGTTCGGACGAGGCCGAGCCGGGGACCGTGCTGTGGAGCGAGGCCTACGACGAGCAATGGACCGCGGACGGTGACGGTGAGCGGCTCGAGCACGTCAAGCCGTTCGGGTGGTCGAACGGATACGAGCTCGGCTCCGAAGGCACGGTCGCGGTCCACTATGGCGGTCAACCGGTCCGGTACGGCCTCATGGCGGTCTCCCTCGCGCTGTGGGCCGCGACGGTGACGGTGCTCGTGCGGGGTCGGAAGCGCCGCCGCCGGCCCCGGGCCCCGAAAGCGCCCGACGATGACGTCGCCGCCGGTCCCGACGAGGAGCTCTACGAACGCGTGCGCCGGACGCGAGTCGTATGAGGGGGCGCCGGGCCCGCGTGATGGTCGTCGTCGTGCTGCTACTGGGCGGGGCAGTGGTGCTCGACCAGGTCGTCGCGGAGCCGACGCCTCCGGCCGGGGACGGGAACGACTCGGAGCTGCCGAGTGGCGACGAGCTGTCGGCCTCGTGGTTCTGCGCCGAGGGCACTTCGGCGCCCGACGGCCGCGCCGAGGAGTCGATTCTCGTCGCCAACCTCGGCACCGACGAGGTCGAGGCGCTGGTCACCGTGATGCCCGGGGGAGACGAGGGTCCCGTCACCGACACGATCGCGGTGCCGCCAGGGACGACGTCGCGTCTCGACATCGCCGACGTCCTCGAGACGGCGGAGCCCGGCGTCGTTGTCGAGACGTTTGGTGGCCCCGCGGTGGTGGAGCACGAGCTGCGCGGGAGCAATGACCTCGCGGTGGGTCCCTGCGCACGCGGCCCCGAGACGCGGTGGCTGTTCGCGGCCGGTACGACGATCCGTAACTCGAGTCAGTTCCTCGCGCTGTTCAACCCGTTCGGCGAGGACGCGATCGTCGACGTGACGTACTTCAGCGAAGGTGGGCCCGAGGTGATCGAAGCCGTGCAGGGCCTGGTGGTGCCCAGGCGGTCGCGCGTGACGGTTCCGGTGCACGAGCACGTGCGACGCGAGGGAACTGTCGGGATCGACGTGCGCGCCCGGGCGGGGAGGATCGTCGCCGAGCGGTCGATGGTCTTCGATGGGACCGAAGAGGGCTTGGAAGGCCTTGCGGTGTCGCTGGGCGGGCCCGCGCCGGCGAACGAGTGGTGGTTCCCGTACGGCGACGCCGCCGGCGGCAGCGACGTCCGCGTCGCGGTGGCGAACCCGAACGACACGCCGGCCGACGTCGAGGTCACCACCCTGCTGCAGGGCGGTGACGACGTCGGCCAGCCCCAGCAGGTCGTCGTGGCGCCCCAGTCGTCGTCGGTGATCGACCTCGACCAGGTCGTGCAGTCGGCCGACGCGTACGGGGTGATCGTGCGCTCGCCGGCGTCCGAGGTCGTCGCCGAGCAGCTTGTCGGTTGGAGCGCGGGCGACGAACGCGGAGCCGCCACGTTGCTCGGCTCGCCCGCGCCGTCCGAACGCTGGGCGTTCGCGACCGCGCGCCTGCCCGAAGACGACGGGGGGATTGCGGTGGTCAATCCGGGGTCCGACGTGACGCACGTCGCCGTCGTCGCCTACGACGGCGGCGCCGAGCGCATCATCGAGGAGATCGACCTCGCCCCGGGCGAACGTCATGTCTTCGACGCCGGGAGTCTGAACTTGCCCGAGGACGTCCCCGTCGCCGTCGTCGCGAACCACCCGGTGGTTGTGGCGCGGGCGGCGTTCATCGGGCGGGGCGCGACGTTGAGTCCCGGCGTCCCCGCGTGATCCTGCGTCTCGGGGTGGCGGCGGCGATCGTCGCCGTCGCCGGTGGCGTCGCCTGGTGGCTACGCCGCCGGCGGCCGGTGGCACCGCCCCGGGACGCATACCCGTTGGCCAGCCAGGTCGATCGGGCCGA
>JBOGFL010000321.1:0-10670 GCA_050743285.1 Acidimicrobiia bacterium | reverse complement strand
ACCCCCGTGAGGGGGGTTGAGCGACCCAACAAGGTCACCGCCAGGTTGCCAGCAGCTGGTTGGCGGGATCGGCCCGGGGGCCGACGTCGGGATCGGCGTCCACGCCGAGAACGAGCGCCTTCATCTTTGGGAGGCGTACTGTTGGCCGATGAGCACCAACGGAAAACGCGTCGTTGCCCGCACCTGCCCGTTCTGTGAGGCGACGTGCGGCCTCGAGCTTTACGTGGAGGACCGCGAGATCACGTTGGTGCGGGGCGACCGCGACGACGTGTTCAGCCACGGCTTCCTGTGCCCCAAGGGTACCGCGATCAAGCAACTCGAGAACGATCCCGATCGCCTGCGCGAGCCGCAGCTCCGGCGCGGTGACGAGTTCGTGACCGTGAGTTGGGACGACGCCTTCGCCGAGATCGACAGTCGCCTCGCGCCGATCCTCGAAGAGGGTGGGCGCGACGCGGTCGCCGTGTATCTCGGCAATCCAAACGTTCACAACCTGTCGGGCTTGATCTACAACCGCGTGCTGCTTCTCGCACTCGGCAGCGCCAACATCTTCTCGGCCAGCACCGTCGACCAGATGCCGAAGCACGTGAGCTCGGGCCTCATGTTCGGCACCTCGCTCAGCATCCCCGTTCCCGACATCGATCGCACCAACTACCTGCTGATGTTGGGAGCCAACCCGTTCGCGAGCAACGGCAGCTTGCTCACCGCGCCTGATCTCCCCGGGCGACTTCGCGCCCTCCGATCGCGCGGCGGGCGCTTCGTCGTCGTTGATCCCCGACGGTCGAAGACCGCGGAGGAGGCCGATCAGCACCTGTTCATCAGGCCCGGCACCGACGCGTTCCTTCTGTTCGCGCTGGTGCACACGCTCCTCGCCGAACGTATCGCGGCTCCCGGTGCCCTCGGCGACCATGTCGCCGGTCTCGACGAGGTCGAGCGACTGGCCCGCGATTTCTCTCCCGAGGCGGTCGCGGCTGTTTGTGGAATTCCGGTCGACACGATCCGGCGCGTAGCGCGTGACCTGGCCGGGGCGTCGCGCGCGGCCGTGTACGCACGGATCGGCACGTGCACACAGGAGTTCGGCACGCTGGCGTCCTGGCTGGTGGACGTGCTCAACGTCCTCACCGGCAACCTCGACCGCGAGGGCGGAGCGATGTTCACCAAGCCCGCGACGGGCGGCGCCAACACCGGCGGCACGCCGGGTGTCGGAAGAGGTGTTCGCTTCGGCCGGCGCCACAGCCGCGTCCGCGGCCTCCCGGAGGTGCTCGGAGAGCTCCCGGTCGTGTGCATGGCCGAGGAGATCGAGACGCCGGGCGAAGGGCAGGTTCGGGCTCTGATCACCGTGGCCGGCAACCCAGTGCTGTCGACGCCCGACGGCGCCCGCCTCGCGCGCGCGATCCAGTCGTTGGACCTCATGGTGAGCGTTGACATCTACCGCAACGAGACCACGCGCCACGCCGACGTCATCCTGCCCGCGCCGTCGACCCTGGTTCGGGGCCACTACGACATCGCGCTCTATTCGCTCGCGATCCGCAATGTCGCCAACTACTCGCCGCCGGTCCTCGACCTCGAGCCGGGAGAGATGCACGAGTGGGAGGTCCTGCTGCGGCTGGCGAACATCGTGAGCGGGTCGGGCGCGCAGGCCGACCCCGACGCGCTCGACGACTTCGTCGTGGCCCAGCAGGTGGAGAAGGCGGTCACCCGTACCGGTTCGAACGTCGAAGGGCGCGATCCGCAGGAGTTGCTCTCTGCGCTGGCCACCCGGCGCGGCCCCGAGCGGATCCTCGATCTCATGCTGCGGACGGGCCCGTACGGCGACGGCTTCGGCGCCGATCCGTCCGGACTCTCGCTGTCGGTGTTGGAGGCCAACCCGCACGGCGTCGACCTGGGTCCGCTCGAGCCGCGCATTCCGGAGGTGCTCCGGACGCCGAGCGGCAAGATCGAGCTCGCGCCGGAGTCGCTGGTCGCCGACACCGATCGCCTGCGCGGCGCGCTCACGCGGGAACACAACGGTGGCCTGGTCTTGGTCGGGCGCCGCGACCTGCGGTCGAACAACTCGTGGATGCACAACCTCGACATCCTCGTGAAGGGCAAGATACGTTGCACGATGCACGTGCACCCCGACGACGCCGACCGGCTCGGACTTGTCGACGGCAAGGCGGCGCGGGTGCGCTCCCGCACAGGGGAGATCGATGTGCCGGTCGAGGTCACCGACTCGGTGATGCCCGGCGTCGTCAGCATTCCCCACGGTTGGGGTCACGGCGCGCCCGGCGCGGCGATGACGGTGGCGGCCGAGAACGCGGGAGTCAACAGCAATCTGGTCAGCGATCCGTATCTGATCGACCCCGTCTCGGGGAACGCGGTGCTGAACGGAATCCCGGTAGACGTCGCGCCCGCCTAGACCTCGTCGGCGTTGGCGGCCATCTCGCCCATGCCGCGTAGGAAGCCGGTCGGATCCTGCGTCTTGGCGACGACCAGGTCGTGGGCGACCAAACCGTCCGGGAACTCGGGCGGAGCGTAGAACTCGAAACCGCGATCGTCGTCAATGGCCGCGACGATCGACGCCGCGCACTCGTCGGCGGGCACGAACGGTCCCGCGAACAGCGGTTCCTCCTCGCCGGGGACATCCCAGATCTCGGTTTCGATAGGGCCGGGCAACACCAGCTTGGTTCGCACGCCGGTGTCGTGCAGATCGATCGCCATGACCTCGGCCCAGCCGCAGAGCGCGAACTTCGCCGCGCAGTACGCGGCCTCGTGCGCGATTCCGAGCCGACCGCCCATGCTCGACACGTTGACGATCTCGCCCGACCGGCGTTCGAGCATCCGTGGAAGGACGGCTTGCCCCATGCGAACGGGCGAGAAGAAGTTCACGTCCATCACGCGCGTGATCTCTTCGGTGGTGAGATCGGCGACTCGCCGGCGCTTCGGGATGGCGGCGTTGTTGACCAGGCAGTCGAGGTCCCCGAATGCGTCCCACGCCTCCAGTGCGATCGCCTCGGCGCGCTCGAGGTCGCCCAGGTCCGCGGCCCAGAGCCGCGAGTCGGGCGCATGCTTCTGACAGCGCGCCAGCACCTCCTCGAGACGCTCGCGCCGACGGGCGACGATGCCGACGGTGGCGCCCCGCTCGGCGAGCATCGGCGCCAACGACGCCCCGATGCCCGACGACGCCCCGGTGACCAGGATCTTCGAGCCTTCGATGTTCATGTCTCTCCTTTGTCGGACGCGTCGGCGTCCCCGAGCGCACGCCGGAGCGCAGTCCGAAAGTGCTGTTCTCGAACGTGTCGACGGCGCCCAGGTCGACGTACCGTCACGTCTCTGCCACCGGCGGGCGAACGTAGCATGCCTGCTCATGCACGACGCGGTGGTCATCGGGGCCGGAATAGCCGGTGTGACGGCGGCGCGGGAGCTGCGGCGTGCCGGCCTCGACGTCGTGGTGCTGGAAGCGGGTGATCGCGTCGGCGGCCGGATGCACACGGCGCGCGACTTCTGCGACCACCCGGTCGAGCAGGGCGCGGAGTTCGTACACACCGCCGAGGCCGACACGTGGACCGAGGTGCGCGCCGGAGGCTTCGAGACGATTCGTTGCGAGCCGTCGGAGGGCTTTCTCATGGTCGTAGGCGGGCGGCGCAGTCCTGATCTGTTCGGCGACCCGTCGCTGCTGGCGATGGGCGACCTGATGAGTGAGATCGCCGGCTGGGACGGGCCCGACACGACGCCGGCCGAATGGCTGGCGGGCAAGGGACTGACGGGCCCCGCGCGCGTGATGGCCGACCAGATGGTCACCGTGCACCCGCTCGGCGATTTGCACGAACTCGGCATGCAGGGACTCCGTGACGACCGCGTTGTCGACCTCGAGCGCGGCACCGACTGGCGGCTGACTGCGGGCTATGACGCTCTCCCGCGGTGGATTGCCGACGGGTTCGACGTGCAGTTCGGGCGCCGGGTGACCGAGATCCGATGGAGCGAGCGAAGCGTGGAGGCGGTGACGGCCGACGGCGAGACCGTCGCGGCGCGGGCCGGCGTGTGCACGTTGCCGGTCGGCGTCCTCAAGTCGGGCGCGGTGCGGTTCGAGCCCGACCTGCCGGTACGCAAGTGGCGCGCCTTGGGTGGGCTCGAGATGGGGGCGGTGCTCAAGATCCTCTACCGGTTTCGTGAGCGGTTCTGGCCCGACGATTTGACCATGTTGGGCTGTGACGGCCCGGTACGGCTGTACTGGACACCGCTCTACGGGCGCGACGACGCGGCGCCGGTGCTCACCGCGTACGTGAGTGGCTACCGCGCCCGGGCACTCTCGGCACTCACCGAATCGGAGGCGGCCGAAGTCGGTCTCCGCGACCTCGATCGGTTGTTCCCCGACGCGTCACCGTCACAGCTCGTCGACGAGAGCCGACGCGTCGACTGGCTCACCAACCCGAACACGCGCGGCGGCTACAGCTTCGTGCGCCTCGGTGGAGCTGGATCACGTGCCGCCTTGGCCGCGTCAGATACGGGCGCGCTGTTCTGGGCCGGTGACGGTACGACGACCACGACGATCGCCGCGGTCGTGCACGCGGCTTACGCCACCGGGCGCCGGGCGGCCGCCGAGGCCGAGGCGCACCTCGGTTGAGCGCTCAGGTATCGGCCCGGCCGCGCGACTCGGCCGCGGCGGTACCGAACACACCCTTCGCCATTGTCGAAGTTGCATCCTCGACGCGCGCCTCGTTGACCTCGGCCCTCAGTTGTTGCAACGCGCGGTTGTCGGGTTCCGCGACTGCGGCCCACTCGGCGAGGTGGCCGGCAAGCCGGAGATCGCCGGACTCGACCAGCTCGCGGGCCCGCGCCGCCAAGCGGTCCGGGCCGCCCGCCAGTGCGGCCAGCTCCCGCGCCAGCTCGCGTTCTGGCGCTGGCTTGAGCGACGCGGGGTTGCCGTCCCACCAGCCGCCGTACAGTCGCCACACGTTGCGAACCACGAACTCGGGCTCGTCGTAGACCGGACGCAGGTACGGTCGGGCCAGGAGCTCGGGCGGAGCTTTCACCGTGTGCACGATCTCGTCGAGATCGGCCCCCCCGTTCATCATCGCCACCGTCTGATCGTGGAGCGATTCCAACAGGGTGGCCGCGTCGATGAGCGCGCGGTGGACGCGGCCCTCACCCACAATCGGGTACCCGTGCCCGGGGAGCAGGACGTCGGCTCCGAGCTCATCCATGGTCCGGAGCGCGACCGCCCAGTCCTTCGGGTAGCGCTGCACCTTCTGCGGATTGCCGCAGTTCGGCGACGCCCAGATGAAGAGGTCACCGGTGCAGAGGATCCGGCGCGCGGGCCACCACACCCACGTGTGGTCGTCGGTCTCGCCCCGGGCGTGCCGGAGCTCGACCGTCTCGCCGCCCACCTCGAGGGTGCGTGCATCGCGGTACGTCTCGTCCGGATACCGGTAGTCGGTCGGCCAGCGAAAGTTCCGGTTGGCGCGGAACTGGCGCCGGTTCACACGTTCGTTCCATCCCGCGGTCGCGGCGTACCGGCGGAAGCGGTCGGCGATCGCCTCGTGGCCGACGACGCGAGGTGCGGGCCGGCCCCGGTCGGCGGCGTCGGCCTCGTACCGCTCGACGCCGAAGACATGGTCGATGTGACCGTGCGTGAACACGATGGTGTGGGCGGTGTGTTCGCGCCAAGAACTGAGCACCTCGTGCACCCGCTGGCACAGGAACGGGCTGCTGGTGTCGACGATCACGAGGCCATCGTCGGTGGCGAACGCGGCCGAGTTGGCGAACGCGGCGACGAACGCCGTGTCGGCGCGAACTTCGGCCAGCTCGCCGAAGAGCGCAAAAGGATGGTGCGTTGCAATATCGAGGTCGCCGCGCCAGAGCTGATCGGCGGTCTCGAGGACGTCCACCGCTACGAGATGATCTCGACGGGCGTGCCGAGCGGGAGGGGCTTCTCGACGAGCTCCGTGATCTGGTTGTTGTCCATCCGGATGCAGCCCGCGCTCACGTCGTTGCCGAGCGACGACTCGTTGTTGTTGCCGTGGATGCCAATGACGCCTTCGCCGCCGTTGAAGCTCTCGAGCACGTCAGAGAAGCCGGACAGCCCGTAGGCATAGGGCCCGTACACGGTGTTCGGATCGGGCGGTTGTAGGAGCTCTTTTATGTAATAGATGCCGCCCGGCGTCGGCGTGTCCTGGGTCCCCACCCCGATCGGGCCCTGGAGGAACTCCGCGTTGTCCTCGAAGACGGTGATCTCGTGGTTGGTGACGTCGACCTCGATCCGGTAGGGGTTCTGGCTCAGCGACACATCACGCTCGCGGACCCAGCCCCGGCTCCCGTTCGGCCGCACCGGCAGGTAGACGTCGAGCCAGCCGTCTTGCTGGTCGAACACGAGGAACACCAGCGGGACCGACACCGGTCCCTGCTCGGTTTCGTACACGGTCGGTTGGAGCTCCCGGGACGGTGCGGGCGCGTCCGGCGCGTCGTAGACGCCGATCGCCGGGCCGCGGGCAGTGGCGATGAGGCTCGAGCCTTCGGCCACGTCGTCCAGTGACAGTGTCGTGACGGCGCCGGAATCCGGTGCGACGACCTCGTCGCTCACCGAGGGCCGGTCGTTGTCCGTGCACGCGAGGCTTCCGATGAAGAGGAGAAGGGGGAGGAAGGGGGCGGCCCGGCGTCGGAGCACGGCCCGACACCCTACCGGTCGGACCCTTCCGCGCCGGGGCGGCCGAATTCGCCGGCGGGCAGGAGCCAGTGAACGCGTACCGTGCGCACGATGGACCCGGCCGAGATCGAAGCCCGCGGCCTCTACGACCCCGATGCCGCCAACGCCGACGGACGACTCGAGTTGCTCGAGTGGCTGGCCGGTCGCGGCGTCACCGTCGACGAGATGGTCGATGCCCACGAGCGCGGCCAGCTCGTCGCTCTGGCCGGCGACCTGGCGCGCGCCGGCTCAGGCCCCCGGTTGACCGTGGCCGAGGTCGCCGAACTGGCCGGGGTGAGCCCCGAGTTCGTGGGCCGGGCGATGCAGGCAACCGGGTTTCCGCCTCCCGACCCGTACATTCACCAGTTCTCGCCCGACGACGCGGAGCTGTTCCGGACGGTTGCGATGGCCACCGAGCTGTTCGGCATCGAACCGACCACTCAGTTCGCCCGAGTGATCGGCGCCTCGCTGGCTCGCATCGCCGAGGCCGCGTCATCGCTCTTCCTCGTCAACGTCGAAGGACCCCTGCGTGAGCAACATGCGAGCGAGCTCGAACTCGCGCAGAGTCAGCTGCTCGCGATCGAGCAGGCGGGTGCCATCAATCAGGTTCTCGACAGTCTCTTCCGGCACCATTTCGACGAAGCGATTCGCCGTAACCGCCTCGCCCGTGGCTCGTCGATGTCAGTGGAGATGGCGCGGTTGGCGGTCGGGTTCGTGGATCTCATCGGCTTCACGCGGCTGTCGCGGGAGTTGTCGACCCGGGACCTGGCGTCGGTAGTGACCGACTTCGAGAGCACGGCTACCGACCTCGTCGCCCGGCGCGACGGCCGGCTGGTCAAGCTGATCGGCGACGAAGCGATGTATGTGACTGTGTCGGCCGCAGATGCGTGCGAGATCGCGTTGGAGCTGTGCCAGTACGTCGAGGACCACACGATGCTCGATCGGGCGCGTGGTGCGGTCGCGGTCGGTGCCCTCGTGGCGCGCGACGGCGACTACTACGGGCCCCTTGTGAACCTGGCGTCGCGCGCCGTGAAGCTCGCCGAGCCCGGTTGCGTCCTCGTCACCGAGGAGGTGCGCGGCGAGGCCGAGGCGAGCGCGGATCTCAGCTTCGGCGACGCGGTGACGCGGGAGCTTCGTGGTTTCGACGAACCGGTGTCACTCTCGGTCGTCACCCCAGCCTGATGGCGACCCGTCGCGTGCTGGGCGAAGCGGCCGATGAGCTCGCCCGTCGGGATCGTGCGCTGGGGAAGGTGGTGCGAGAGGTCGGCCCGCCCGATCTGCGGCGGGGCCGACCCCGCAGGGAGCACTTTGCCGAACTCGCGCGGGCGATCTTGTACCAGCAGCTCGCGGGCAGCGCGGCGCGGGCCATCACCGCCCGGTTCGACGCACTGTTCGAGCACGGCCGTCCGACGCCCGAAGCGGTGCTGGCGCGGCGGGTCAGCACCCTGCGCAAGGCAGGCCTGTCAGGGTCGAAGGTGGCCTCGATCCGGGATCTCGCCGCCAAGACCCTGTCCGGAGACGTCGATCTCGATCGCATCGCCCGCCGCTCCGATGACGAGGTGGTGCGCCAGCTCACACAGGTGCGCGGGATCGGGCGCTGGACCGCGGAGATGTTCCTGATCTTTCAGCTGGGCCGGCTCGACGTCTGGCCGATCGACGACTACGGCGTTCGCAAGGGCTACGCGCGCATCTACGCCCTGCCGGAGCTCCTCGCGGCGAAGGAGATGGAGCCGCGCGGCGATGCGTACCGGCCCTACCGCAGTGTGGCGGCATGGTACTGCTGGCGGGCCGCCGACACCGCGACGCCTGACGGCCAAGGCGGCACCAAGCGCGCAACTTCGTGACCTCGCTCACCGACACCACCGACCTGGGGATCGGTGCCCACCCCGACGATCTCGAGATCATGGCGGCGGGCCCGATCGTCGAGTGCCGAGCGCACCGCGATCGGTGGTTCAGCGCAGTGGTGTGCACCGACGGGCGCCGCGGCCCGCGGGCCGGGCGGTACGCCGATCTCGACGATGCCGCGCTCGCCGCTCTCCGACGTGACGAGCAAACGGCTGCGGCCGACCTCGGGGGCTACGCGGCGCTCGTGCAACTCGGATATCGCAGCGAGGACGTGCTTGCCGGTGCGGAGGCGCTGGTCGACGAGCTGGCGTCGATTCTCGACGCGGCCGGTGCCGACATCGTCTACACGCACGAACCAGGGGACGCGCACGACACCCACGTCGCGGTGTGCGCGGCCGTCGTACAGGCGTGCCGCCGGTTGGCGCGGGCGCGCCGGCCCCGCCGCCTGCTCGGCTGCGAGGGATGGCGGAGCCTCGACCGCCCCGACGCGGGCACGCGAGCCGACATCGAGTGGGTCGCGGCCGTCGAGCTGGAACGCGCGCTGCTCGCCGCCCACGCCACCCAGGTCGACGAAGGCCCCGTCGACCTGGACGCCGAGCTGGCGCGCCGGGCGACTGGTCCCAGCCGCCACCGCACGCGCGCCGTCGATCTCACCGCGTTGGTCTCGGAGTAGACCGCCTCAGGCCGGTGGCGGGGCCAGGAAGAAGGTGTAGCGGTACAGCTCTTCGTACCCCATCCGCCGGTAGATCGGCTCGCCCATCGGCGACGCCTGCAGCTGGATGTTGTGGGCACCGAGCTGAAACCCCAGATTCGTCACCGCCCGCGTGCAGGCCTCTGCGAGGCCCCGGCCGCGTGCGGCTTCCACGGTGCCTACCCAATACACGCCGGCGATCTCATGGCTGCCGAGGATCATGGCCGCCGCCACCGGCGCGCCCTCGACGTAGCCGACGACCGCGTGGTTCGACGGCTCGAGAAAGCGGTGGGAGCGGCCGAAGTTGCTGCGAGTCGCCTCCGCCGGGGCGCCGTAGCTCGTGTACGCGGCCGCGTTGACTTCGGCGAAGTCGGCGACGCCGGCCGCGTCGACGACGACTCGAATGTCAGTATCGCCGGATGTCGGCCCGTCGGGGAGCGGCGCCCGGCAAATCAGTTGTGGGTACGTGAACATCGCGCCGTAGCCAGCGGCCGCGATCGCGCGGTAGAGGTCGGTGTCGGCGGCCTGGTCGCGCGCCCATAGCGAGAAACCCCGGCGGCGCGGGTTGAAGAAGGCGTTGGCCTGCGCGATGACTGCCGTGCCCGGCGTGGCGTCGTCGTACCGGAGGACGCCGTTGTTGTACGCCGGCCAATCGGAGTCCCCCGCGAAGCAACACACTCCGTTCTCGTCATGCACCGCGTGGTGTTGCGCCCATCGGGCCTGCTCGCGGCTGAACTCGACAAGATTGAGATGCCCGAGCCTCGCCTCGTCCCGAGAGTCCACGGCGGCATCCTAGATACGTTTGGCATCGCTCGGGGGTGATCGGCAACCCTGTGCGACGCCAAGATGGGGTGATCGAGTGATCTACGACGGGCTGCGAGTCGTCGACCTGAGCACGGGAATCGCAGGCGCGTACTGCACCAAGCTGCTCACCGACCTCGGCGCCGACGTCGTGCACGTCGAATCCACGGCCGGCGACCCGCTCCGTTCGTTCTCACCCTCGTCATCGTGCGGGTCTGACGGTGACGCCGACGGCGCGCTGTTCCGGTACCTGCGAACTTCGCAACGTTCAGTCGTGACCGACGAAACGCACCGGTGGGTCGCGGCGGCCGACGTGGTCATCGAGTCGTTCCGTCCCGGCGTCGCCGAAGCCGACGGTTTCGTGGACGTTGCCCCGGTCACCGTCTCGCTCTCGTCGTTCGGCCGCGGTGGTCCAGACACCGGGCTCGATCTCCCGGAGGAAGTGCTCCAGGCCCGCTCGGGTTCGCTGGCCAACCACGGCCACATGAACCAGCCGCCGTTGATCGTCGGCGGGCGACTGGGGGAGTACGGCACCGGCGCCTTCGCGGCGCTGGGTGCCGCCACCGCGTGGCGTCGCTACCGGCACACCGGCGAGCACGAGCACGTCGACGTGTCGATGCTCGAGGCGATGCACCTCACGCTGGTCACGACCCCGACGCTCATGGCCCGGTTCCC
>JBOGFL010000320.1:0-2894 GCA_050743285.1 Acidimicrobiia bacterium | reverse complement strand
GTACCAGAGGTACGAGCCCACCACCGCGAAGAGCCCGAAAACGAGGAAGCCGATGATGATGTCGGGACCGAAGACGTAATAGACGACACCGGTGAACCAACGAAGCCAGTTGGTCTCCGCCGAGCCTTTCCCGGTCGGGTCCGGCACCTCGCCGCCCGTGGTCCACGCCTCGAAGTACCGCCGCCCCCATTGGTCGTAGAGGGTTGCGTCGCCGAAGCCCTCGTACTCGTCGACAACCGTGTAGTAGCGGAGCACCGATGCCAGCAGCTTGACGACCACGCCGAGCACCAGCATCCACGCCAGCCAGGGCTCGTCGGGGTGACGACGAACCAGCACCTGGCCGAACGCCCAGGCGGCCAGGATCGCGGCGACCGGCACGAGCAGCCGCCCGATCACCGGCACGTCCAGCCGCGCCGTCGCCAGGACGATCGCGAGACAGAGCGCAGCGAGCACCCCGGGCACCACCCCGGGACGCCCGTAGTCACGTACCCGCTCGAGACCTCCTCGCGGTTGGGACGAGGAAGGTTCCGACGCGTCGGTGGGACTCGTCGGGGTGTCCGCGAGACGTTCTCTCTCGGCGGATACCGCCCGCTCACGTACCTCGGCCGGCACCAACGTCCGGGGCCGCTCGTACTGCCACCAGGGCGCGCCGGCCCGCTTCCGCTTGACAGTTCCCGTCGGAAGCCGCGTCGGGACGGGGCGCCGCGGAGCGGGCATCTCAGCTCTCCGTCGCGCCCACCACCACGACGCCGAACGAGGTGACGCCCGTGAGCTCGAGGCGGGCGGCCGCTTCGGAGGCTTCGTCCTGAGTGAGCCTGTCGACCTGGACCGCCCAGAGCACGGTACCGGTTGCCCAGGCGACGATCGTGGCGTTGGAGTCGTCGAGCAGCGGCGGACCGGCGATCACCGTGACGTCGACACCCGCATCGTCCAGCGCCCGGAGCAACGGGGGGAGACCGTCCAGCGGCAGCGCGAGATCGTCAACCGGACCGGGCGGCACGAGCAGAAGGTTCGGAGTGAAGTCGGTGAGCGGGAGCCGCCGGGTCACCTTCCCGTTGAGCCTGTGTTCGTGGGCTTCCGTCAACAGCTCGGGGAGCGTCACGGGGTCTTCCCCGCCGTCCTCCGGTTCCCCGAAGAGCCGCGCGAACCACGACTGATCCGGTGACGTTGCAACCAGCGCCACCTTCAATCCGAGGCTCGCGAGCGCGGCCGCGAAATTGGCCGCCACATCGTCGAGCGTGTCGCCGCGAGGCGTGCTCACGACAATCGCCTTCGGGAGGCGATCGGTCGCAACGCAGGTCGCCGCCAGCGTCCGGAACGCCTCGCTCCGCTCCGATCGGGGTCGTTCGAGCACCGCGAGCTCCTCGAGGCGCTTCGGCGGGGGCACCGTTGCCAGAACCGGCGCCGAGAGTGCCGCGGCGGCAACCTTGGCGCTCCGAACCGAGGGGTCGAGACGGTCCCTGACGAGCGCAAGGGCGAGGCCTAGGACCAAGCCGGCGGCCACGATGACGGCAGAAGGTACGACTGGCGACGGTGTTTCGTCGACGAGACGCGCGGTCGAGGCCGGATCGAGGATCGCGGCGAACGGGCTGGGCTTGTCGGTTTCGATCGAAAGGTCGGTCAACTTGATATTGCCTTCGAACAGCGACTGGGTGAGCGCGGCGCGCTCGTAGAACTGCTGTGTGGTGGCGAGGTCGATGACGCCGGGGGGCAGCTCGACCGCGGGAAACGACTCCCCGTCCGGAGGAGCGGGAACGACTTGAGGCAGCGGGCCGAACCGGGCAGAGAGATCGCGGTTGATCGCGCGTAGTCGCGTCTGGAGCTCCTGGAGTCGATCCCGTCGCGAACGCTGTTGCTGCAGCAGATCCTGGTACACAATTCGACGACGGGCCTCGCGGTACGCGAGGCCGTAGTTCTCCGCCAAGGTCCGCGACGTTTCTAGGTCTCGTGTGGTGGCGGAGAGCGCCATGAGACCGGCTTCGTCGTTGAGCGAGACGGAGAACGAGACAGAGGGGTCGTTGGGGGGCAGGCCTGATCTTTCGAGCGCCTGCGTCCGTACCGGAGGCGAGAGCGCCAGTCCCTCCTGTCCCCGTTGCAGCTCGAACGGCAACCCGTTGGCCGAGACCGGCGACGATTGCCTGCCGTCTTCGGATGGTGCCAACGGTTCGGACGAGGGGACGATCACGTTGACGGTGCTCCGGAACGTCGTGGGATCGACCGACTGTTCGCGCGTGAAGACGAAGACCCCGGCCGCGACCGCGGCGAGGAGCACACACACGAGGACGATCCGCCAACGGCGTCGGATTGCTGCGAGGATGTCGCTGAAGTCCACAGGTTGCCCTTGTCACGTCGAGCGGCTTCGATCCGGCTAGGCCCGCCAAAGAGCCTGGATCAAACGGCCCCGGGCGGGCCGATCACCGTCGACAACGAAATACTATCGGCGCATCGTGCCCAGTTCCCCTCAGGTCCGCATACCGAAACCCCCCGGGTGGTGCCGGATCCGGGGGGTCGCGCCCAGAGCGGCCAGCCGCGCGCGTTCCGGGTCCCTCATGACGGGGGGCATCCCTGCCCCGGAGGTCACCGCCATCCGGTGATTCATTTCGTCGTCCTCGTGGGAACGGCGCCGGCGCTGGAACGCGTCTCGAGCCGGCTGCTGCCTGCGCTCGAGCGCACCCGCTTGTTCGACGGCGAGCGCATCGAACGGGCCGGTGCAAGCCGGACATGGGCGGCGGCCGCCATCAGCGTGCCCGACCCGACCGCCCCCCATCGCTTCGCGGTCGACGAGGATGCCATGGTCGTCGTCAATGGTCCCGCGCTGGGTCCCGGCAATGGTCACGGAAAGAGGAACCTCGCGGAGCGGGCGCTGGAGGTGTACCGATCGGGTGGATCGGGGG
>JBOGFL010000319.1:0-2076 GCA_050743285.1 Acidimicrobiia bacterium | reverse complement strand
GCGCTGTGCACCCGCACGGAGTGCCCGAGATGGCGAAGCGAGCGGGCCAGTGCCTCGGCGAGGTGCCAATCACCCCAGCGGGAAGCCATCTTTGCCGAAGGCGCGGCGACGCTGAGAACGAAGCTCGTTGGTGTCGTCTCCGGCGTCGCCCCGGCGGAGCGAAGAATGCGGGGACCGTGGTGATCGATGACGGAGTGCCAAGCGCCGCTGCCCGGGTCGATCGGGCCGGCTAGGTCGCGCCGCGTGTGCACCGGGCGGTGGTCGGCCACGACCGCGGCCGGAACCGCGACCACGCGCCCACCTCGAGCTCGCAATCGGCAACACAGCTCGACCGCAGCGGTGTCGAGATCGCCGAACGACGTGAGACCGCCGGCGTCTTCGTAGGCGCGCCGTTCGACGAGCAGGCATGCGCCCGATGCGGCGGAGACCTCGACTGGAGAGAGGTCCGGCCGCGCCGCGGATCCGGCTGCGCGAGCGAGCGTCGTCGGGAACCCCTCGCGAGTGGCGATCACGTCTACGCCCAACTCCCGGGTCCGGAGATCGTGAGGCGTCGCGTGAAGGAGTTGTCGGGCCGGGTGCACCAGCAGCGGTGTCGCGGCCACGACACCATCACCGATTGCGGCGACGAGCCGGCCGAGCCACTCCGTGTCGACCGGCTCGCTCGTCGGCGCCAAGAAGCAGATCAGCTCGCCTCTGCACGCGGCGACGCCCTGGCCCGTGGCGGCCGCCTCCGTACCGATGCTCGTGATCACGTGGTCGGCGCCGCTCGGCGCGCGCGCCTCGGGTGCGGTCAACACCACAATGAGCTCGGTGCTTGCGGTAGATCCGATGCGGTGTTCGACTGCGCGCGGGCGATCAGTGACGAGCACGATCGACACCAGCCGTGACTGTGATTCCGGCACCGCCAGTTGGTCGAGCGCACCGAGCAGACGAGCTCGGCGAGTGCGTATCCGTCGCCGCTCGGGAAGGGCGCTGATGAGGAGATCCGTCCGGTCGATCTGCCGGCGAAGCCGGTTGCCGCCGACGCCAATCAGCCGGCGCAGTGGCTCACTTCGACGTTCGAGCGCCAGCGCCACGCGCACAACGAGCCGACGTTTGATGGCATCGAGGGCAGCATCCTGCTCGGTCGCACGATCGCGCCAATGCTCGGCCTTTGCCCGCTCGAGCTCGAGCGCGGCCCGTAGCTGTGCAGCCGATCCTCCCGGATCGTGATCAGTCAGGGTGGGCCCGGCCGATCGAGAACCGGTTCGGCGCGATTCAACAGCGTGAGCGCAACCCCGATCGCACTGAACAACTGCTTGACCTGTGCGGATTTCGAAAGCCGTCCGGAGTTTCCTGCCACCCGCTTGAGCTTCGCCATATCGCAGATCGCCCCGATATCAGTACTTCGACGGGCATCTTTGAACAGCCGCACAATCGGTTTGCTCTCGCGCTCGAGGAGTCGCCACGCCGGACGTGTCTTGGTGAGGACACGTGCCGTTGGCTTGACTGTCGTCGGGTACGGATCGCTCGGAAACTCGATCGAAGAATCGGTTGCGAGCTCCGGCGCCCAGACGTCGTTGAGGAACGGGATCACGACGAGCTCCGGTGCGGCGCGGCGCATCACTTCGAAATGGAAGCGCTCGTGGCTCCGCGCCGTCGCCGAGAGCTCGAGGTTCATCCTCGCTGCGGTGCTGGAGAGCAGCGGATTCACCGTGATGCGCGCGGGCGTCCCCTGGAGCAGGGGACCGCTCCAATGACCGAGCCGGTGATCGACATAGAACTTCTCCGGCAGGAGATCGAGGCGCACGTGTTGCGCGGTGGCATAGACCCACTCCCGCAGCCACGCCGTCTGAAACTGGGCCTCGTCATCTCGCAGAACGCCGAGCGGGTCGTGTACCTGGTGGTAGTTGACGAACATCGAGGCGAGACTGTCGATGTCGACCGTGTCGACACCACGGAACTGCTTTGCGTTTCCGCGCCGGTAGAACTCGCCACCGAAGCCTTTGATGTTGAGGATCGGCGGGTGACTCGGGTTACCGAGCCCGCTCCACGCGGGGACGATCGCTTCGTACCGATACACGTCCTGCCGGAGAC
>JBOGFL010000318.1:0-1558 GCA_050743285.1 Acidimicrobiia bacterium | reverse complement strand
GGCTCATCCCCACCGCGCGCAGCAAGCCCAGTTCGCGGATCCGCTCGTAGATCGACAGCGCCAACGTGTTGGCGATCCCGATCCCGGCGATGAGCACCGCGAGGAACAGCAGCGCGTAGATCAGGTTCAGGAGCTGGTTGATCTGGGCCGCCTGATCCTCCTTGAACTGCGTCTGATCCTGGACCTCGAGGTTCGGGAAGGGCCTGATGATCTCGTCGAGGGTTGCGCGCCCCTCGTCCGCGCTCACACCGTCGCCGAGGTTGGCGTAGACCTGGCTCACGAGGTTGTCGTCGTAGTTCGCGAGATAGCCCTCGCTGGAGAGGAAGTAGTCGGTGAGTCCCTCACGCGCGCCGGTGCCGTAGATCGTCTCGACGGTGAGCTGCTGGGTGCCGGTGGACGCGAACCGGACGGGAACTCTGCTGCCGAGTCGCCAGTCGTTGTCGTTGGCGACCTTCTCCGACACCGCGATCCCGGTCGCGGTCATGTCCGGAAAGTCGCCGGCGACCGGATCGAGGTCGAAGAGTTTGTCGATCGCGTCGGCGTCGGCGGCGGCCAAGAACTCGCTGCTGTCGTCGACCACCGCCTCGTTGAAGCGAAGCGGCGTCGAGGCGTCGAAGTCTTCGCTTCTCCCCACCTCCCGCGCCACGTCGGGGCTGAAGCCCACGAAGTTGAAGCCGCCCGGCGTGACGACGAAGTCCGCGTTGAACGCCCGGTCGACCTGAACATTGATCGTCTGCTTGGTCGACTCGGCGAAGATCGTGATGAAGGCGACGAGCGCGACACCGATCATCAGCGCGGCCGCGGTCGCGGCCGTGCGCTTCGGGTTGCGCATTGCGTTCTCCCGGGCCAGGCGCCCGGTCACGCCCCGAACTCGGGGGAGTGGCCAGCCGATCACCCGGCTCAGCGGGCGGGCGAGCACCGGTCCGAGGATCGCCACCCCGAGGAACACGACGAAGGCGCCCAGGCCGACGTAGGTGATGCCGTTGTCGACGTCGCTGAACAGCCCGAGGCAGAGAATTGCGACGCCGGCCAGTGTCACCACGACACCGATCACTGTTCGCCGCACCGAGCTCACGCCCGACTCGACCGCAACCGAGCGCATCGCCGCGACGGGCGGGACCCGCGCGGCGCGGCGGGCCGGGAACACCGCCGCAACGACGGTGATGATGGTACCGACGAGCATCGAGATGATGATCGTGCTCGGCTGTAGGACGATCCCGCCCGCGGGGATGTCGAAGCCGAACGCATCGAGCAGGCCCTTCAACAGGATCGACAGACCGATACCGAGCACGATTCCGATTGCCGACGCCAGCACACCCACGACAAAGGCCTCGGCAAGCACGGAGCCGAGTACCTGGCGTCCCGACGCGCCGATCGCGCGCAGCAGCGCCATCTCGCGCGTGCGCTGCGCAACGATGATCGAGAACGTGTTGAAGATAATGAACGAGCCGACGAAGAGGGCGATGAGCGCGAACACCGTGAGCGCGGTGCTGAAGAATCCCAGGCCCTCTTGCACATCATCCTGGTCTTCTTGGGTGATTTCGGCACCGGTGAGCAC
>JBOGFL010000317.1:0-12466 GCA_050743285.1 Acidimicrobiia bacterium | reverse complement strand
CGTCGAGATGGACGCCACTGGGATCGACGTGGCGGTGCTGTATCCAACGACTGGCTTGTTCTTCGGGCCGACCGATCCAATCGAAGCCCTCAGGAACGCCGAGTTCGTGCGCGACTGCCAGCGCGCGTACAACGACTGGCTGGCCGACTACTGCAAGGAAGCGCCGGATCGGCTCTTCGGTGTGGCTGCCGTCCCGCTCCAGGACATCGACCTTGCGATCGGGGAGGCGCAGCGGGCAGTAGGCGACCTGGGGATGAAAGGAGTGTTCATCCGGCCATCGCCGTATATCGACAACCTGCCGCTCAGCAACCCGGTCTACGACCCGTTCTGGGCAGCCTGCCAGGAGTTGCAAGTACCCGTTTCCCTCCACCCTGCCGTTCACGTGGATACCCCCGGTGCGTGCCGCATGTTCGACCTGATCGCCAACGACTCCAACATCAACTTCGCGAACTCGGTGACCACGCCCGAGCACGGCGGCTCCGCACTCGGCCAAGCGGTCGGGAACCCGGTCGACATGATCGTGTCGCTCGGTCGCCTGCTGATGGGCGGCATCTGCGAGCGCTTCCCCGGCCTCACCTTCGTGCTCCTCGAGTCCGGCGGTGGTTGGCTGGCCACACAACTCGAACGGATGGACGAGCAGGTCGGGGCGTTCAAGCTGGCACGCCGCTGGCTGTCGATGCTGCCGAGCGAGTACTTCCGCCGGCAGTGCTATGTCAGCTTCGACCCCGGCGAGTGGAACCTCGCGTCGTCAGCAGAGCATCTCGGCGCGGACCGGATCCTCTGGGCCTCTGACTACCCCCACCCCGAGTACCACCGCGACGTCGTCGACGAGCTCCGCGCGAGCATCGCGTCTCTGCCGGCCCCGGACCAGGCGAAGATCGAGGGCCAGAACGCCGCCCGCGTCTACAACCTGCCAGTTCCTGTGCCTGGATAGGTGCACGTGACGCCGCAGCCCGACAACTCGACCAAGGATGCGCCGACAGCGACCGTCGCGAACCTTCCGTCGGGCACCGTCGCCGTGACCCGGCACGGCACCGGCCCGCTCCTGGTCGCCCTCCACCGGAGCATCGGCGGCGACTCGCTCGACCAGGTGGTGTCGGCGCTTGCAGCTCATTACTCGGTGTACGCGGTATCGATGCCCGGTTTCGACGACTCCGAGCGGCCCGACTGGGCCCGGTCGCCGCGCGACCTGGCCATCGTGTTGGGTGGACTCCTCGCCGACATCCCAGAGGAGAGACCGGTTCTGGTTGGATTCGGGCTCGGAGGGTGGGTCGCGGCCGAGATGGCGGTCGCGTGCCCGGAGCGACTCAGGGCGCTCGTGCTCGTGTCACCGCTCGGAGTGCAGCCCGAGGAGGGAGCGATCACCGACCCCTTCCTCGTGAGCACCGAGCAGTACGTCGAGTTGTGCTTCGTCAGACCGGACGCGCACCACGCGACGTTCGACCAGTCGTTCGATCTCGGTACGGAGGCATGGGTCCGGCGGGAGCGGAACCGAGAGATGACGACCCGCATCGCCTGGAAGCCGCGAATGTTCGACCAGACGCTGCCCTTTCGACTTCCGTACGCGCGCGTGCCGACCATGATCGTGTGGGGAGAGGAGGACCGCGTGCTTCCTCGCGCCGCGGTTACCCGGTTTACGCACGCGATGACCGCCGCCGAGCTTGTCGTGGTAGCGGGATGCGGGCACATGCTTGAATGCGAGATTCCGCACGAGCTCGCGGAAGCAGTTTCGCGTTTCGTCGACCACTACGCCTGAGGACCAGCGCGCCATGTTCATCTCATACTTCACCGAGCAGCCCATGTCGCTGTATCCAGAGCAGGCCGCGCTCCGGCTTCACGAGTTCGATCACCCGGCACGCGAGCCTGGCGATACGGTCCTGCTCTTCTCGAACCGCTTCTTCGACGCCGAGAAGGGTGCTCGGCTGTATGCGGAGCGCCTCGAGGAGTACCGGGAAGTCGAACGCGTGGGATTCGACGGGATCATGGTGAACGAGCATCACAACGGGCCCTTTTGCATGCAAGCTCGCTGCAACATCATGGCGGCGGTGGTCGCGGGCATGACGGAACGGGTGAAGATCGTCCAACTCGGGAATCCCATTCCGGTGTGGGAGAACCCGGTCCAGCTGGCCGAGGAGACCGCGATGATCGACATGATCTCCGGGGGTCGCCTGGTGGCCGGTGTCGTTCGCGGTGGGGGGAACGAGCAGTTCGCGAACAACGCCAACCCGGCCTTCAATCGCGAGCGGTTCGAGGAGGGCCACGATCTCCTCATCGAGGCCTGGACGCGTCCCGGCCCGTTCCGTTGGGAGGGAGATCACTACCAGTGCCCGGTGGTCAACCCGTGGGCGACACCGCTGCAACGACCTCATCCCCGCGTGTTCGTCCCCGGCGTGACGAGTGCCGAGACGATCGAGTGGGCCGCCCGACACCGGTACCCGTACGTCTGCCTGAACACCTCGGTTGACGACACGAACAAGATCTGGGGCGTCTACGGGCAGGCGGCCCAAGGCGCCGGCTACGTCGCCGGAGACGATCTCCGCGGCTACCTCATGCGGTGCCACGTGCAGGACGATGCCGACCGGGCAATCCGCAACGCAGGCGAGTTCAACTGGATGCAGGGAGAGTTCACCGGCGTGAGCAAGCCGTGGTTGCTGTCACCCTCGGGCTACAGCAGCGTCGAGGCGAGGCTGGCCCGGCTTCGGCGGTTGGCCGCGCGGAAGCAGCTGGCACAGGGAGATGACCTCCTCCGATCGCAGCTCGAGTCCGGGGAGGTCATCGCGGGCACGCCGAAACAGGCGATCGAACGCATCCGGATGTGGCTGGAGCTGACCCGACCCTCGATCCTCATGCTGTGGGGAAGCGACGGCAAGATCTCGCATGAGGACTCGATGCATTGCATTCGCCTGCTCGGCGAGGAGGTCGTTCCCGCGGTTCGCGAGATCGGACGAGACCTCGGCATCCAGGACCCGTTCGAGATCGACTCGCCCGTGAGCCTCGACGCCTCGAGACCTCCGGTGAGCACGGGTGAACGCGAAGTGGTGAAGGCGTAGGCGGCGCTCCAGGTGGGGGTGCTGACCGGCAAGCGGGTCGTGGTCACCGGCTCCGGACGGGGGCTCGGCGCTGCTTATGCCGAGGCGGCCGCGGACGAGGGTGCGCTCGTGGTCGTGAACGACATCGACGCCGACTGCGCGGAGCAGGTTGCCGATCGGATCGTCGAACGCGGGGGAACCGCGGTGCCCTGCGGCGGCTCCGTAGCCGACTGGAGTGAAGCGCGCGCACTGGTGGAACGCTGCATCGCCGAGTTCGGCAGCCTCGATGGCCTCGTGAACAACGCCGGCGTCTTCTACCTGCGGAGGCCGGGCGAGGACGACGAAGCGGAACTGCGACGAACCGTCGAGACCAACGTCCTGGGCGCGTTGTACTGCGGCACCCATGCCATACGCGCGATGACGCAGCAAGGCCACGGATGCATCGTCAACGTGACCTCGGGTGCGCAGTGCGGCATGTCTCTCATGGCAACCTACGGCGCGACGAAAGGCGCGATCGCCTCGGTCACCTATGGGTGGGCGGTGGACCTCGCACCGCTCGGAATCCGGGTGAATGCCGTGTCCCCCGCGGCTCGTACCCGAATGGTGGACGAGCTCGAACGTCACCGACCAAGCGCCGTGAATTGGCCGGCCGAGACGGTCGCGCCGCTCGTCACCTTCCTCTTGAGCGATCGAGCCGCGCACATCACAGGCCAGGTGATCCGCCTGATCGGTCGCGAGCTGAGCTTGATGGCGCACCCGGTTCCCGCGCCACCGTTCCTCGAGCGCGACCGCTGGACGGTGGACGAGCTGGCGCGGGTGCTCGCGCCCAATCGTGCGGATCACCTGCACCCGTACGGGCTCGGGGCCACCGCATACGAGCGTCCGGTGAAACGTGCCACTCAATGAGCGGCTCGAGGAGTCGGTGGAGCTGCTGGTAACCAGCGGCGAAGAGGTAGGCATGCAAGTGGCGGTGTGCACGAGTACTGGCGACGTTCTCGCCCACGTGTGCGGCGGAGTGACTCGACTCGGCGACCGGGTGCGCGTCACGGAGCGCACGGCCTTCCGGATCTTCTCCGCTACGAAAGGGATCACGGCAACCGCGCTGCATGTCCAGGCCGCGAAAGGCCGCATCGGCTACGACGACCTGATCGTCGAGCACTGGCCGGAGTTCGGTCAGGGCGGGAAGCACCGAGCCACGGTGCGAGATGCGCTCACGCATTCGGTCGGCATCCCCCAGATGCCGGATGGCGTCTCGGTCGAGGCGATGTGCGACTGGGACCGGATGATCGAGGCCGTCGCGCGACTCGAGCCCCTCTGGGAACCGGGTACTCGTTCGGGCTACCACGCCTACACCTTCGGCTGGATCATCGGCGAGTTGGTACGGCGAACCGACCCCGCCCGGAGACCGTTCTGCGATTTCGTCGACCAGGAGGTCGGTCGCCCCCTGGGGATGGATCGGTTCTGGCTGGGCTCGGTTCCGGTCGACGCCGAGATCGCTGCGCTCGTCGATGCTCGCGGGAGCGTGGATCGATCAGGTCTGCGGGGCCGGGCCATTCCCGCGCACCTCGACACCAGCGAGGCGGTGTTCGGAAGGCCCGATGTCCAGCGAAGCTGTCACCCTGCTGCCGGTGCGGTATCCGACGCGCTCAGCGTTGCACGCCACTACGCCGCCCTCTCTCGTGGCGGCCGTGCCTCGCTGTTCACGAACGACCACGTCAGCGAGCTCTCGGCGATCGTCACCGGCGAGGAGGACCAAGTTCTCGGCCGACGGATCCGAAAGGCCCTCGGGTACTGGGTGGCGGGGCCGGCGCAAGACGCGACCGCGCCGATGGGGACCGAGTCGACATCGTTCGGGCACCCCGGTGCCGGAGGCAGCATCGGGTGGGCCGACCGGTCCCGCGCCATCGGGGTCGGCATCGTCAAGAACCTGATGAGCCCGGTGGGGCCCGATGCGAAGGCCACCTTGCGGCTCGGACGCATCATCAGGGCCGAAGTCCCACCGTCCGTCTCGGACGGTGGGGAGCCGCAGGCCTCTTGACACGCACCGTCCTGGGATATAATCAATTGCTTAGTTGATTCTTCGTCGGAGGTGCGGCCGTTGAAGGTAGGTGTCAGTCTGCTCGTGCAGAACTTCCCCGACCTCGACCGCTTCGAGGCTCGGGAACGCTCACAACCAGCGCCGGCGGACTCCGAGGTCTACGCACAGGAGTTGTACCTGGGCAGCCTCGTCGAGCCGCTCGGGTTCGATTCCCTGTGGACGGTCGAGCACCACTTCACGCCCTACGCGATGATCCCCGATCCCTTGCAGCTCCTCGCCTACTTCGCCGGAGCGACCCACCGGATCGACCTGGGGACCATGGTGGTCGTGCTTCCGTGGCACGACCCCGTCCAGGTGGCCGAGAAGCTCGCCATGCTCGACAACATGGTCGGGGACCGACACCTGACCATCGGGCTCGGGCGCGGCGCGGGCCGGCGCGAGTTCGAGGGTCTTCGCATCGACATGGGCGAGTCCCGGGACCGGTTCACAGAGTCTCTCGAGATTCTCCGCCGCGGGCTCTCGCAGGAATGGTTCTCCTATGAAGGCACGCACTACCGCGTTCCCGAGACCTCCATCAGGCCGAGGCCTCGATCCCGCGACCTCACCGAGCAGATGTACTGCGCGTGGGGAAGTCCGTCCACACTCCCCATCGCGGCCAACGCCGGCCTCGGCATGCTGTTCATCCCGCAGAAGAGCTGGGAGGAGTACGCGACCGACGTCGCCTCGTTCAACGCCATTCGCGCCGAGCAGGGCTGGTCGCCGAGCCAGCCTGTGGTGGTGGCCTTCGTGTACTGCTCCGCGTCGGAGGACGACGCCCGTGAGGCGGGCACGCGCTACATGGCCAACTACCAGGACAGCGCTCGCCGCCACTACGAGCTCGACGAGCCCGAGCACTTCCGGGCCACGAAAGGGTACGAGCATTACGCGCAGATAGCCGAGTTCTTGAACCAGGCCGAGCTCGACCGGGCGGCTGCCAACCGAGCGTTCGCGACGAGTCAGGTGTTCGGAACACCCGCCCAGTGCCGGGAGAAGCTGTGGGACATCCAGCGTCTGCTCGACGCGCGCGAGCTCGTGCTCATCTTCAAGTGCGGCGACATGCCGCTCGAAAAGGCCGAAGCCAGCATGCGGCTGTTCGCCGAAACCGTGCTTCCGGCGTTCCAGCAGCCCGGCGTCACTGCTGCCCACGGTGCCGAGCGTCGCGGGTAACGGAGCCGCACAACCGGCGAGCGGGACGAAAGGACGGCGACCGTGGCGGTCGTGACCTCGAGCGCCAGAGCGAGCAGGCCACACCAGCCGGCCGTGAAGGACGACGTGCAGCGCCTTTCGTGGTCAGAGGCTGACGTCCTTCTCAACCGGCTCGTGAACACCATGCTCGCGGCCGACTTGGGTGACAGTGAGCGGGTAGGTGTCTTCGCGGAGAACTCGAGTGAGGTCTTGCTCACCCATATCGGGGGTCTGCTCGCCGGCGTTTCCACGGTGCCGATCAGCTTCCACCTCGGTGCCGAAGAGCTCGCGTTCATCGTCGGCGACTCTGGCACGCGTTACCTCATGGCGGGTCCCGAGACGATCGATCGCGCGGTGGAGGCGTCGTACGCCGTGCCGGGAGTGACAGTCGTGGCATGGAGGTGCGGTTCCCGTCCCGGCGTGCTCGCATGGGACGACTGGCTCGCGGAGCAGCCGCACGACGACCCCCCGACGAACATGCGACCGCTTCCGATGCTCGTCTACACCTCCGGGACCACCGGCTTCCCGAAGGCGGTCGTGACGCCCCCGACCCTGTTCTCGAAGGCCCCGACCATCGAAGACCACATCGAGACGCTCGCGAATGGCCTACTCGCCGGTTTCGACCGCCACCTCGTCGTCGGCCCGCTCTACCACACCGGCCCTCTGACCGCGGCCACCGTCGCGTTCGCCGCCTCGAAACCGGTGACGATTCTCGGGCGGTTCGACGCGGAGCGCACGCTCGAGGCGGTCGAACGTGACCGTATCGAGGCGACCTCGATGGTCCCGACGCATTTCGTCAGAATGCTCGCGCTGCCGAAAGCGGTCCGCGAGCGCTACGACGTGAGCAGCCTGAAGTTCGTGGCCCATACCGGGGCGGCCTGTCCCACTTCCGTCAAGCGGGCGATGATCGAGTGGCTCGGCCCGGTGCTCTACGAGGCCTACGGGGCGACCGAGGTCGGGGCGACCGCGGCGATCGGATCGGACGAGTGGCTCGAGTATCCGGGTTCGGTTGGAAGAGCGCTCCCTCCGTTCGAGGCTCTCGTCCTCGACGAGCACGGTCACGAGCTTCCGCGCGGGATTGTGGGCCGGCTCTACTTCCGTGACGCGACGGGTCGCGGGATCATGTACCACGACGACCCGGAGAAGTCGGCGGAGGTCCATGTGGCCCCAGGGGTATTCACGCTCGGAGAGATGGGGTTCGTCGATGACGACGGCTACATGTTCATCACCGACCGGTTCTCCGACATGGTCGTGTCCGGCGGCGTGAACGTGTATCCCGCGGAGGCGGAGCAAGTTCTGGTCGAGCATCGAGCCGTCGAGGACGTCGCCGTGATCGGCGTCCCATGCCGCGACATGGGCGAGGAGCTGAAGGCGCTCGTTGTGGCCCGGGACCCGTCCGTCACCGAGGCCGATCTCGTCGCGTTTTGCCGATCGAGGATCGCCCACTACAAGTGTCCGCGTTCGGTCGCGTTCGTGGAGTCTGTCGGCCGGAGCGCGATGGGAAAGATCAACAAGCGCGAGCTCCGTCGGCGTTACTGGCCCGCCGAACGGACGATCGGCTAAGGCTCATCGCGAAGGGGCTGCCATGACCAAACACGACGAGCCGCTCGTCATCGTCGACGAGCCCGGGAGCGGCGTGCGCCGACTGACCTTGAACCGGCCCGAGAAGCGGAATGCCCTCTCCATCGCCCTGCTCGACCAGCTGTTCGACGAGATGAGGGGCGCCGATTGCGATACCTCCGTGCGCGTCGTGATCCTGCGAGGGGCAGGAGTGTGCTTCTCCTCCGGTTACGACCTGGGTGGCCAACCCGGAACCACATCGGTCGGTCGGCCACTGACCGACGGCTTCTGGCCGCGGAAGGTCGTCGACGGATGGTTCGAGATGTGGGACTACTCGATCCCTTTGATCGGCCAGGTACACGGGTACTGCCTCGCCGGCGGATCGGAGTTGGCGGCGGCGTGCGACCTTCTGTACGTCGCCGAGGACGCCCAGATCGGCTATCCGCCCGTTCGCCTCATGTCGCCGCCGGACATGACCTGGCAGCCGTGGTTCATGGGGTTACGGCGTGGAATGGAGGCGCTCCTCACGGGGGACGCGATGACCGGCGTCGAGGCGGTACAGGCCGGCTTCGCCAATCGTGCCTTCCACGCCGACGAGCTCGACACGTGCGTCGAGGAGATCGCGAACCGTGTCGCCTTGATACCCCGCGACCTCCTCACGTTGAACAAGCGGACGGTGCATCGCGCCATGGAAGCCATGGGTATTCGGAACGGAATCCGCGCGACGACCGAGTTGCAGACGCTCGGCCTCCACCAGGCGGCCTCCAAGGAGTACGTCGCCAAGTTCGCGCAGGGCGTCACGAAGGCGTTGCAGGCCCGGGACGAGCCGTTCGGCGACTACCGGACCGGCAGTGACTAGCGACCTCGCTGGCACCGTCTCAACGGTCCGCGGCTCGGTGGCCGTCGGTGCCCTCGGTCGCACGCTCATGCACGAACATGTCTTTGTGCTGAGCCCCGAGATCCAGGCGAACTATCCGAACACCTGGGACGAGGAGCAGCAGGTCGGCGACGCGATCGCGCGGCTCGACGAGTTGAAGGCGGCGGGAATCGACACGATCGTCGACCCCACCGTGATCGGTCTCGGCCGCTATATCCCCCGCCTCCAACGCCTTGCGGAGCAGATCGACCTGCACATCGTGGTGGCCACCGGGATCTACGCGTTCAACGACCTGCCGTTCTTCTTCCAGTTCCGAGGCCCCGGCACACCGCTCGATGGTCCTGAGCCGATGGTGGACATGTTCGTCCGGGACATCGTCGAAGGCATCGGGGACACGCGAGTACGAGCGGCCATCCTCAAATGCGCCACCGACGAGGCGGGCGTGACACCGGGAGTCGAGCGCTCGCTGCGTGCGGTGGCTAAGGCACATCGAATTACCGGAGCTCCAATAACTACCCACACCGCTGCTCACGCCTACCGCGGCCGCGACCAACAAGAGGTGTTCGCGCAGGAAGGCGTTCGCCTCGATCGTGTGATCATCGGTCATTGTGGCGATACCACAGACCTGGCCTACCTCCAGGAGCTCCTCGACAACGGGTCGTACATAGGGATGGACCGCTTCGGCATGGACGCCATCCTGCCGACCGAGGAACGCGTGCGGGTAGTCGCCGACCTGTGCAAGCGGGGGTACTCCCGCCAGATGGTCCTGTCGCACGACAGCGCCTGTTACATCGACTGGCTCGGAACCGACCCGCGGCAAGCGGCACCCAACTGGAGCTACGTGCACATCCCCAACGACGTCGTGCCGGCGCTCAGGGAGCAGGGGGTCGACGAGTCGCACCTCGACGACATGCTGATCCACAATCCACGCCGGATCTTCGCGGAGGCGCAGCCGTACTGACCGAAACGCCACTTCGCCCCGCGGGTGGACGAGTCAGCCATAGACGACGGTCAGCCGCGGCTCAAGCCGACCGGCGCACGCAGAAGAGACCCCGTCACCAGCTTCTTGAAGCCATCGGCGATCTCCCTGTACTTGGCCGGATCATCGACGGTCGTACCGAGCAGAGCAAGACCGGCGAACGCGGCGGCGAGAGCGCGCACGACCGCCGTGCGGTCTACATCGGGGCTGATCTCACCGCTCTTCTGCGCCTCCGTGACCAGCGAGACAAGGTGCTGCAAGCTCGAGGAGAGCAACATTCGAGTCACCTCGTCGAGCCCCCCAGCTCTGTTGGCCTCGATGGGGAGGATCGCAATGAAGTCGGAGAGGGAGCGGTCCGACTCGTACAACGAAATCGCGACATCGAACAACTCGATGAGGTTGTCGACGAGGGGCAGGTCGTTCGTGATCGCCCCTTGGAAGCCCTCTTCGAACAAAACGAGCACTTCCGAGGTAACGGCCGCGAAGAGCTCGCTCTTCGAATCGAAGTAGTGGTACAGCGAACCAGCCGTGAGGTTCGCTTCGCTGGCGATCAGCTTGTTCGTCGTTTTCTCGTAGCCATACCGGGCAAAGCACTTTCGGGCGGCGCGAAGGATCTCGCGTTTCGTCTGCTCGGAGCTCGTCGAGGGTGGGCGCCCCAGGGGTTTGCGATCGCCATCGCGCTTGGCTCGCACCCAACGATCCTACCGGTGGCGATGCAGCCGGGCGTTCGTAGGCGCCCATTGCACAGAAGTTGTCGCCGACTCCGTCGGCGCGGCGGTGCTGCTTGGTCGCGGCGACTCATTCGGACGCGAGTCGGTTTCCGATCACTTGTCGCTCCCGCAGGCGCGCCAGCTGCTCGTCGTCGAGCGCCAGATGCTGCCGCAGCACGTCTTCGGTGTGCTCGCCGAGGAGCGGCGCCGGGCCGCGGTACCACGAGGCCGAACTGGGGGAGAGCCGGAACGGCCAACCGGGGAAGGTGTGCGTCCCGACGATCGGATGGCGCACCTGCTCCCAGAACCCGCGCGCCCTCATCTGCTCGTCCTCGTCGATCCGGGCCGCCGCCACGACCGGTGCGGCGGGCACGCCGGTGCCGGCGAGGACTGCGAGCAGGTCGTCGCGCGGTGCGGCCGCGCACCAGCTGGCCAGCTCGCTATCAATGAGGTCGTGGCGGCGGCGGCGGCCGTCGGCGGTATCGAGTTCTGGATCCGCAGCCCACTCCACGTCACCAAGCGCGCTCCGCAGCGCTTCCCATTGCGCGTCGTCGGCGACCGCGATCGCGAGCCACTCCTCCTCTCCGTCGCATGCGTACACGCCTTGCGGCGCAGCCAGCGGGCCTCGGTTGCCCTGACGCCCGAGCAGCGCGCCGTAGGCGCTCCACTCGACGACCTGTTCGGCCGTGACATTGGCGGCGACCTCGATCATCGGGATCTCGATGTGCTGGCCCTCGCCGGTACGGCTCCGGTGCTCGAGGGCCACGAGCACGGCGTACGCCGCGTGCACGCCCGTCAACGGATCGCACATTCCACCGGGCACGGTCGGCGCGTCGTCTTTGTAGCCGGTCATCCACGCCATTCCGGCCGCCTGCTCCATCGTCGTTGCGAAGCCAGGCCGGTCGCGCGACGGTCCGTCGAGCCCGAAGGCCGGCATGCGGACCACGATGATGTCCGGCCGGACGGCGACGAACTGCTCGTAGCCCAACCCGAACTGTTCCATCACCCGCGGCGTGAAGTTCTCGATGACAACGTCGCAGCGTGCCGCGAGTCGCAGGAGCAGGTCTCGTCCAATGGAGTCGCTCAGGTTGAGTGTGATCGATCGCTTCCCGAGGTTGGCAGCGTGGTACAGGAAGCCTTGCTCGTACCACTGTGGCACCGACGGGTCGACCGTCACGTTGAACCGCATCGGGTCGGGCCGTTGAACCGACTCGACCTTGAGCACATCCGCGCCCACACTCGCCAGGTAGAGCGTCGCGTAAGGGCCGGCCCAGAAGGCGGTGAGGTCGAGAACCCGCACACCGGCCAGCGGCGGCGCGTCTTCCTCTTCCGCCTGGGCGCGTGCAGCCGGCTTCGATGTCCGCCACGGGGGGCGCTCGTTCTCATGCAGTCGAGGCGCGGCCCGCAACGCCGCCGCCGCCGGGTCCGACCGGAAGGGTGGACGCGGTTGCACGAAGCCGCGGCGCGGGTTCGGTACGAAGACGCGTCGAGCCACGAGGTGCTCCAACTCGGGGAGCGTGCAACCGTTGCCGATCGGTGCCGCAGGGACACGGTAGAGGGCAGCGCGCTCGACGACGTCGGCCGCCGTGTGCTCGCGCGTCCAGCCCCGAATCGCCTCGCGAACCTCGTCGCCGCGCGCCATCCGGCCGGCGATCGTCGCCAGGTCCGGGTCGCCCGCGAGGTCGGGGCGCTCGACCATGGCGAACAACATCTCCCACTGTTGCGCGGTGAGGACGAACAGCCCGACGAAACCGTCCTTGCACGGCTCGACGCTCGGAAACATGACCCCGACCATCCGTTTCGACGAGCCGCCGGGGAAACTCGCCGAGAGCGTCGGGTAGGCCACCAGCGTCAGCGCCAGGCACTCGAGAATCGACACGTCGACGTGCGCACCCCGTCCCGTCCGTGCGGCGTCGACGAGCGCGGTCGCCGCTCCGAGCGCGGCGTACGCGCCGGCTGACCACTCGCCCAACCGGCCACCGACGGCGAGCGGGATGCGGCCGGGCAGGCCGTGCGCATGGATCGAACCGCTCCACCCCTGAAGCAGAA
>JBOGFL010000316.1:0-2146 GCA_050743285.1 Acidimicrobiia bacterium | reverse complement strand
CTACTGGGTGTCGGCGCGCACATCCGCCGGGGGCACGCATACCGGTCCGATGTACGAGATCGTCATCACCCCCGGCACCGCCACGAGCGGTCCGACCGGCGTCGTCGTGTCGACGATCGATCCGCAGCAAGATGTCGGAGAGAGCGACTTCACCTACATCCCCGGTACCGACTCGTTCTGGAGCGTGACCGACGTTCCGGGCAGCCACCTCGTCTCGATCAGCAGGTCCGGCGCGGTGACCGACCACGGCACGGTGGCGAACCTGCCCGTCGCGCAGTACATCGGCATGTACGCCGACGCGAACGCGAACATCTACGCCGTCCAGATCGGCACCGGCGACGTGTACGCGATCAATCGCACGGCCGCGGTCGACGGCGGCGAACCGCTGGCGGCCACGCTCGTGTCCGGAATCGGGCCGATCGGCAACGGTGACGCCGCCCAGTGCGGTGCGATCCAGCCGCTGCCCGCCCTGCGCTTCGGCAAGGTCGTCGACCACGCCGAGTCCACGCCGGGTGGTGTGCTCACCTACACCCTGACCGTGCAGAACGTGGGTCTCGTCGATCTGACGGACGTTCCCGTGCGCGATGCGCTGGGCGCCGGAGCAACCTATGTCGACGGCACCGCTCGCCTCGACGACGTGCCGGCCGGAACCTACGCGGGCCCCGCCCCGGGGACGATCGACTGGACGATCCCGACGCTCGCCCGTGGCGCGACCGCCACGATCACGTTCCAGGCGACGGTCGATCCCGGCGTCCAGTCCCACACCATCGTCAACCGGATGGAGACCGAGTATCCTCCGGGCGAGGTGCCGCCCGGAACGCCGCCGCCCGCGGTCGATCACCCCTGCGACGATGACCCGAGCCGTTCGTGTGCGGCCACCGAGATCCCCGGGACCCCGTCGATCGCCTTCGGCAAGACCGTCGATCGGGCCACTGCCGTCAGCGGCGACACGCTGACCTACACGGTCCGCGTCGCGAACACCGGCGGTGCCGATGCGGCGGACGTCGCCGTCACCGACACTCTCCCCGATGGGGTCACCTTCGTGTCGGCCGACAACGGCGGAACCGCCGTCGACGATGTCGTGTCGTGGACGGTCCCCTCCCTTCCCGCGGGAAGCAGCATCGATCTGCACATCACCGGAACCGTCGACGAGACCGCCTCGGCGGCGACTCTGACCAACCGGGTCATCGTCACCCCGCCGCCGGGAACTCCCCCTCCCACGGTCGACCACCCCTGCGCCGACGACCCGGGGCAGTCGTGCGCCACCACCGAGATCCCGCCGACACCCGACGTGCCGGCGAAGCCGAAGGACAGCGGCGGCACGACACTTGCCCGCACCGGTGGCGAGATCTCGCCGGCCTGGGCGCTGGGCGGCGCGGGACTGCTCGTCCTCGGTGCGGTGCTTCTGATCGCTCTCCGACGACGCGCCTAGCCGAGCCGTCGAAGACGGGGGCCTGTGCCGGAATCGGTGCGGGCCCCCGTCCATGGGTCGACGAGGATCACGTGAACGCCCCGAGCGCTTGCGCCGGGAGCAGGTCACGTCGTCGATGCGGCGGGCCGGCGTGCTCTCGCCGGCGTCGCAGGGTATGCGAGCCTGCGTAGCAGCCACTCGGCGGGTCCCCGCTTGCCATGCCTCTCGAGCACGACCGCGAACCCGACCGTCACGGCCCACGTCGCGCTGGCGAACAGCGCCATCGACCCGCTCGTGAGGACCGCGCCGAGCCCGAAGCCCCACGCGCTCAGCACCGGGGCCATGATCACCGACTGTGCCAGATAGCTCGACAGGGAACGCTTGCCGACGGCCTGCAGGGCTGACGCGATGCGGCCGGCGCTGACGCGGCGCTCGACCCGGGCGGCGACGAGACCGAAGACGGCGACATACCCGATGCCGCACAGCAGCCCTGCGGCGACCTGCGCTTCAGCGAGCGCCGGTCCGACTTCGGATCCGCTCCCGAATGCCCCGAGATCGTCCGCGGCCGCCACCGCACCGATGCCCCAGCCGACGACGAGGCCGATGACGGCCGCGACCCGGAGCAGCGTCAGGTGTTCGCGGGGGTTCTCCAGCACACGGTGCCGGGCGGCGAGGAGCGCGAGCAGGATGGCGATGGGAACCGTGAGGCCGAGAAGGGCCTGCGCGGGAGTCGCG
>JBOGFL010000315.1:0-3799 GCA_050743285.1 Acidimicrobiia bacterium | reverse complement strand
CTGCGAGCGGCACGGAGGCCGCATCGCGGGCCGACCTTCGTCGACATCCCGCTCGACGTCTTCTTCGACACCACCGAGGCGCCCGCCCCCGAGCCGGCCGACGCGGCGACGCTCGCCGGTGCCCCGCCTGAACCCGATGCGATCGCGGCGGTGGCCCGGCTGCTCGGAGAGTCGGTCCGACCGGTGCTGTTCGTCGGTGCTGACGCCCACTGGGCCGGATCCGAAGGCCCGCTGCGCAACCTTGCCGAGACTGCGCGCCTTCCGGTCTTCGCCAACGGTCTCGGCCGCGGGCTCCTGCCGGCTGACCACGAGCTCTCGTTCTCGCGCGTCCGGAGCACCGCGTTCAAGGAAGCCGACCTCGTCGTCGTGGCCGGCGCGCCCCTCGACTTCCGGCTCGGGTTCGGCAGTTTCGGCGAGGCCCGGGTCGTTCATCTCTGTGACGCGCCCGAGAGCGTCGCCGCGCACGCCCGGCTCGCCGCGTCAACCGTCGGCGACCTCGCTCTGACGTTTGGTTCGCTGGCCGAGGCGGTTGCCCGCAGTGCCAAGCCCGACCACGAGGCCTGGCTGGCGCAGCTGCGCACCGAAGAGAAGGCGCGCCGGGCCGCCGAAGCCGACGTGCTCGCGGCCGACGCGATGCCGATCCGCCCCACTCGCGTTTACGGCGAGCTGCGGTCGCGTCTCGACCGCGACGCGGTGGTGATCGGTGACGGCGGCGACTTCGTGTCGTACGCAGGGAAGTACGTGGACACGTTCGAGCCGGGCTGTTTTCTCGACCCTGGACCCTACGGCTGCCTCGGCATGGGCACCGGCTACGCGCTGGCCGCGACCCTCGCCCGCCCGGGGAGGCAGGTGGTCGTCCTCTTCGGTGACGGCGCGATCGGATTCAGCCTCGGCGATCTCGACACACTCGTCCGTTTCGGCGTCGACGTCGTCGCGATCGTCGGCAACAACGGTATCTGGGGACTCGAGAAGCACCCGATGAACCAGGTCTACGGCTACGACGTCGTCGCCGACCTGCGGCCGGGGACCCGCTACGACCTCGTCGCCGAGGCACTGGGCGGCCAGGGTGAACTGGTCGAGGAACCGCATGGCGTCGGCCCCGCCCTCGACCGCGCCTTCGCGACGCCCGGATTGTCGGTGGTCAACGTCCTCACCGATCCCGGCGAGGCCTATCCCCGATCCAGCAACCTCGCCTGATCAGGAGAGACTGGACGCTAGGCCGCAGACCCGCCAGTCGCCGTCCTCCTTGCGGAGCTCCAACTCGAAGTTGTCGTCGAAGTCGTCGCTGTCGTTGCCTTCGGGATCGAAGTCGACGGTGGCGCGGTCACCGTTGACGTCGATGCCCAGGAAGTTCACCGTGGGCTCGTCGAGTCGGGCGAGCGTCGGCTCGGAGCTCGCAAAGCTGGCGAACTCCTCCTCGCTGAAGGAGTCGCGGTCGCCTACGCAGAGATCGTCGTAGGCCGTCTCGAACCGCCCGGCGGCGACGTCGTCGAGGAAGGCGTTGGCGGCGTCGATCACGGGTTTCTGCCGGGTCACGAACAACCCGATGCCGGCACCGAAGAGGAGTGCGATCACCGCGCACATGCTGACGAGCACCCACACCCAGCGGCGTCGCCGGCGCGGGCGTTGCTCGATATCCCAACCCGGGGGCGGTCCGGCCGGCGGTGCCGGCGACTCGGTCATTGTCCTCCCGCCTTCTCCAGGAAGCGGCCGCGTTCGACGACGACGCGTGTGATGCGACCGGCGGCGACGAGCCCGTTCTTGTCGCTCACCGACACTCGGAACACGAGACGCCGGCCCTCGACCGATTCGAGGAGCGCCTCGGCCTGGACGCGACCGCCGACCGCGGTCGGCGCCAGGTGGTCGAGCTGGACGCGGTAGCCCACAGTTGTCGTTCCCCCGGTGAGGCGGTCGGCGACGGCGAGCACGGTTGCTTCCTCGGCCAAGTTGACGACTCGCGGTGTCGCGAGGACAGGTACGTCCCCGCTTTTCATCGCGACCGCGGTGTCGGCGTCTTCGACGACCATCTCGGCAGTACCCGACAGGCCCGGCTCCAGACTCACCGGCGTACTGTACCGAGACGTGCTCGATCACTGAGTGCTCGATGCGACGCTGCACGCCGCCCTTTGATGCGTCCCTCATGCGCCCCTGAGGCGCATGAGGGACGCATCATCGGATGTGGGTGCCGCGGCGGCCGAGGACGGCGTCGAGCTCGGCGATGGCGGCCAGAATGTCGACGTCGACGTGAACGCCCTCCATTCCCAAGCTGCGAGCGGCGGCGACGTTACGGGTTCATCGGCGTGGAGATCACACCGCCGTAGTCGAAGATGACCGCTTCGATCACGTTCCGAGTCTGCCCGATCTACCGCAGCTCGATGATCAACGCCGCGGTCGGCGCCATGATCAAGAGGTAGTACGCGAACGGTCGCAACGTGTGCGTACGCACAAAACGTAGGAAGACGCCGATCGACAGATAGCCCGACACCATCGCGACGAGGAACCCGGCGATCACCGAGCCAGTCAGGTCGAAGTCGCCCCCGGTCACGTCCGGGACCCGGCTCGCCACCGCCCCCGCGATGGCCGGGATGGACAGAAGAAAGGAGAAGCGCGTCGCATCGGCTCGGGACACCCCGAGCACCATGCCGGTCGCGATCGTCGCCCCCGACCGGGAGATGCCGGGCGTGATCGCCACGGCCTGCGCGACGCCGATGGTGGCCGCCCGGCCGCCTTCGACCGGGCGGTCGGTGCCGGCGGTCGTCCCCCGAGCGACGAGCCATTCGGCACCGAGCAGAATGCCGGCGTTCAGCGTCAGCTCGAAGCAGGCCCACAACGGTTCCTCGAATCGGTCCTCGAAGAACTCTCCGAACGCGAGCCCTGCGATCGCAGCTGGGATCGACCCGATCACGAGCAGGAGTAAGAGACGGCGATAGCCGCGTGGATCGTCGCCGCGGCCGAATACGCCGGCGACAATCTCCGAGAGTTCGCGCCGGTAGTACACGACGACCGCGATCAGCGTGCCGAGATGGAGCACGAGATCGAACGTGAGGGACGGCTCGTCCCATCCGAACACCGCCGGAACGACCACCAGGTGCCCGCTCGACGAGACGGGCAGGAACTCGGTCAGCCCCTGGACCAACCCGAGGACCACGTCTTCGAGCAGGTTCATTGCGTCGGATCGTACGACCAACCCGCTAGTCGTCCGGGAGCGGGAACGAAGCTTCCTCGGGCGGCACGATCGCCACCGTGACGACGCCGGTAGCGGTGGCGAACGCCAACCGGCGCGCATCGATGGCGTCGACGAGCAACGTCACACCGGTGCCGGCGCGCACGTCGGGGCTCTCGTCGACGGCGAGGACGAGGACCCCCGCCGCCACCGTGATCGTGGGCTCCTCGTCGGTCACGACCGCGGGGTCGAATGTCGACAACACGTCCACCGCCACCCCGGGTTCGAGGGGAGGCGCAACCTCGACCACCACGCGCACGGCCCGCATCCCGGGCGGTACCACGCCGTCGAGTCCGGTGCGGTCGCGAGGCGCCAGGTTGTCGTCGCTCAAGTAGGCGCCTGCGACGACGGGGACCCGTACGACGCGACCGCGCAGGTCGTCGATCGACGCGATCGTTGAATCGGGGAGCTGCGATGCGTAGCGCCGCACCGTTTCGACGTCAGCGGCGGTGATGGCGCGGCCGACCGGAAGTGGGTGGCGCGCGATCAACGCGGTGCGTTCGGAGCCGAGGCTGGCGGCCCGGCGATGCAACGTGGCGAGATCGCCCGCGACCACGATCGCGGTCACGACTGCGA
>JBOGFL010000314.1:0-1882 GCA_050743285.1 Acidimicrobiia bacterium | reverse complement strand
GAGGTCGACCGTCACTACGGCGTCGTGGCCGGCCTCGGGCTACCGACGCAGGTTCCGTTCGAGGTCCGGGCGGCCGACGTCATCGAGCTCATGCGCCGCGACAAGAAGGCGACCGGCGGCCTGACGTTCGTCCTTCTCGGTCCCGGCGGTCTCGAGCGCGTCGACGACCCGCCCGCGCCCGCACTCGAAGCCGCGCTCGGCGCGGTCGGCGTGGAGTTCTAGCCGTGGCGACCGTGCTCATGCTGTCGGGACCGAATCTCAACCTGTTGGGTGAACGCCAGCCCGAGATCTACGGCACGACGACACTTGCCGAATTGGTGACGGACGCCGAGGACGTGCTCGTCACCGGCGGCCACACGCTCGAGCACGTGCAATCGAACCACGAGGGCGCCCTCGTGGAGGCCGTGCAAGGTGCACGAGGCCGGTGCGCCGCCGTCATCTGCAATGCCGGCGCCCTCACGCACTACTCCCTTGCGCTCGCCGACGCACTGGCGTGCTTCGATGGCGTCAAGGTCGAGCTGCACGTGTCGAACCCGGCGGCCCGGGAAGAATGGCGCCGTCGGTCGGTGCTCGCGCCGGTGGTGACGGCGACGATCGCCGGCGTCGGACGTCACGGCTACCGCCTTGCGGCCGACGCGGTGGTCGCCCTGTTGAGCGAGGAGAGATGAGAATCGGAGGTCGACCGACATGACGCTCCCGCCGCTGTCGGTCGGTCCGCGCCTCGAACGGCTCCGGCCCCGGTTCGCGGCGGTCGACGTCGACGCCCTGCTCGTGAGCCACCTCCCCAACGTCCGGTATCTCACCGGGTTCACCGGATCCGCCGCAGTGGTCCTGGTCGGCCCGGAGCAGGCTCTGCTCGTCACCGACGGGCGCTACGAGACCCAGGCGGCCGAGCAGATCGCGGGCGTCGGCGCGGCGGTGAGCGTCGAGATCGGCGCGACGCAAGCGAAGCAACAGGAGCTGCTGGACCTCGCCATCCGCGAGCGCGGTTACGAACGGCTGGGACTCGAGGCCGAGGCGATCAGCTGGGCGGGGCAGCGGCGCCTGGCCGAGGCGTTCACCGCCGTCGAGCTCGTCGCCACCAAGGAGCTCGTCGAGGAGCTGCGGCGGGTGAAGGAGCCGGCCGAGGTGGCGCGCATCCGCACCGCCTGCGAGATCGGGGTCGAAGCGCTTGCCGTCGTCGCCCCGAGTCTCGCCGCCGGCCCTACCGAGCAGGACGTTGCGCTCGCCCTCGAGGTGGAGATGCGGCGGCGTGGCGCCAGCGGCAACAGCTTCCCGCCCATCGTCGCGGCGGGGCCGAACGGCGCCCAGCCGCACGCGCGTCCGAGTGCGCGACCGATCGAAGCCGAAGAGCTGGTCGTGCTCGACTTCGGCTGCGTCGTCGACGGGTACTGCTCGGACATGACGCGCACGGTCAGCGTCGGTGACCCGGGTGCAGACGCGACGGCAATCTTCGATCTCGTTGCCGAGAGTCAGCGCGTGGGCAGCCTCGCCGTCCGCGCCGGCACCGAGTGTGCGGCGGTCGATCGCGCTTGTCGAGAGGTGATCGATGCCGCGGGCTGGGGCGAGGCGTTCTCGCACTCGACTGGTCACGGAGTCGGCATCGAGATCCACGAGGCGCCGCGGGTGGCGGCGACCGCGGGTGATACCTTGGCCGCCGGATACGTCGTGACCGTCGAGCCCGGCGTATACGTCCCCGGTGTTGGCGGAGTTCGCATCGAGGACACCGTCGTCGTCACCGACGACGGCGCGGACGTGCTGACCAACGCTCCGAAGGACCTGATCTTGTGAGTGTGTCGACCAACGACCTGAAGAACGGAATGGCGCTCAACCTGCCCGAGGGACTGGTCACGGTCGTCGAGTTCCAGCACGTGAAGCCGGG
>JBOGFL010000313.1:0-3848 GCA_050743285.1 Acidimicrobiia bacterium | reverse complement strand
CGTCACGCACGGCGCTCCGGCGCCCCCGGTCGAGCCCGTCGGCGATCCGCAGCAGTGCGGTCAACCGGCGGACCTGGTTGCGGGCCTCGGCGTCGAGCGGTGCGAGGTACTCGTCGGACGCCTTCGGGTCGCCGCGCCGGTGCCACCGCACCAGTGCGGTGAGCACGGCGACCTCCCGGGGGTCGAATCCCCGCAGCCGCCCGTAACGCACGAGGTAGGCGGCGTGGCGGTCGTGCGCCTCGTGGTCCACGTGCTCGCCGACGTCGTGGAGCAGCGCGGCGTACTCGAGGAGCTCTCGATCGCGGGCACCGAGCTCGTGCAGCTCGGCGGTCCCGTCGAAGAGCTTGGTGGCGAGCATCGCCACGTGGCGGGAGTGCGACTCGGGCCAGTTGCATCGCCGTGCCAATGACTGCACCGACGCCCGGCGGATGGCACGCGGGTCTTCGGACCAGTCGGAAGTGTCGTGTTGGCGGACTGTGTCGAGCACGATGCCCTCGCGCAGCGCCCACTCGCTGACCGTCAGCTGGTCGAAGTCGAACAGGTCCATCGCGGTGGCGAGGACCGTCGAGCCGGCCGCGATCAAGTCGACGCGGCGGGCGTCCAGCCCCGGCATACGCCGGCGCTCGGACGCCTTCGAGGCGAGGATCTGCTTGTGGAGCGGAAGGAACTCGTCGCGCGTGAAGGTCAACTGGTTGAGGGAAATCGGGACTCGCTCGTCGCGACGGGCCGCGACCATGTGGGCGAGATCCTCGAGCGTTCCCGAGCTGCCCACGAAGAGACGCGGTCGGTAACGGTCGACGACCTTCGCCACCGGTCCGAGAACCCCGGTGACGCGATCCTTCAGGAGCCTGCGGTCCTCCTTCGACAGGGGATCGGAGGTCACGATCTCCCCGGTGAGGCGTCCGACGCCGATCGGCTCGCTCGTGGCCCAGTGCAGACCCCCGGCGTCGCCGACCATGATCTCGAGACTGCCGCCGCCCAGGTCGAAGCACAGTGCGGGCGCCGGTTCGAGCAGAACGCTGGCCCGAATCGCGCTGAAGATGAGGCGCGCCTCTTCGAGACCGTCGATCACGTCGACATTGACGCCCGCCTCGGCCTCGATCCGGTCGACCACCTGATCACCATTGACCGCGGTGCGGAGCGCGCTGGTCGCCTTGGCCACGATCTCCGACGCGCCGGCCGCCTCCGCCAGCAACCGAAACCGCCGCACGGTGGCGATCGCCTGGTCGGCCGATGCCGGTGGGATGTGACCGTGCCGGCTGACGACGTCACCCAGTCGGAGCATCTCCTTCTCGCGTGCCAGCGGGACGAACGTGCCGTCGGCCTGGACTTCGGCGACGAGGAGGTGAAAGGAGTTCGTGCCCAGGTCGAGCGCCGCGATCCTCACGTTTTCAATGTACGAGGCGCGCCGAAGGCGCTCCGCACAAGGGCGGGGGGAAGGGGTGGAACGGGGACGGTCGCCCGGAACTGGCAATGCCTATATTTGCCCGCACGGTGAAACGGGGGGAAATGGCACGCGGCGCCGCCGACCGCTACTACCAACCCGAGCTCGAGACGATGGACCGGGCCGGGATCGAGGCGATCCAGGAGGAGAAGCTCCTGGAATTGATTCCGTACGCCTACGAACGCTCGGCGTTGATCCGGGAGACATGGGACGAGGCCGGCGTGCGGCCGAGCGACGTCCGCTCACTCGACGACTTTCGGGCCAAGGCGCCGTTCCTCAGCAAGCAGGCGATCCGCGACTTTCGCGATCGGCACGGCGACCCCTACGGCGGGCTTCTGTGTATCCCCGAAGCCGAGCTCACTGCGATCATGTCGACGTCGGGGACCACCGGCGATCCGACCCTCATTCCCGAACAGTGGGGCGGCGGTCGAGACGACCGGGCGCCCGCGCTCGTGCGTGATTTCTACGAGATGGGCACACGCCCCGGCGACTACTTCACGTTCATGCTGTTCACGTTCCGGGGCCCGTCGTTCGCGGTGGTGCAGTCGTTGGGCGCGGTCCCGGTACTGCTCGATCACACACCGTTGGAGCTGCCCCGGTTCGTGAAGCTCTCGCTCGAGCTGCGGCCGGTCGGCCTCTACAACATCTCGAACGTGTTGATCACGGAGCTCGATCGACTTGCTACTCGTGAAGGCGTCGACCTGCGGGAGGTGTTCTCGAGCTACCGCGGCGTCGTGCACGGCGGCGAACAGCTCGGCGTTCGCTCCGAGCGGCTGCTGGCGGAGTGGGGCGTCGAGACGTTCGAACACACCGCAGTCGGCGATGCCGCGGCCGCGACCGAGTGCCGCGAGCACAACGGCTGCCACATGTGGGAGGACGGTGTGCTGGCCGAGCACCTCGATCCCGAGGGCGTGGAACCGATTCCCGACGGCACCCGGGGCGAGCTGGTCGTCACCGGGCTCGACGATCGGGTGGCGCCACTCGTCAGATACCGCAGCGACGATCTCGTCGAGATCGCCCGATCGCAGTGCGCCTGCGGACGGACGCACGGGCGGCTGTGGCCTCTCGGTCGAAAGGGTGACGAGGTGGTGATCGCGGGTCGGTCGGTGCTGCCGCGTGACGTGTGGGCCGCGGTCGAGAGCGTCGACGAGACCGCGGCCGGTCTGTTCCAGATCGTGCGGGGCGAACGTGAGTCGAACCGCCTGCGGCTCCGCGTCGGCCACGACGGGTCGACCGCCGATCCTGACCGGCTCTCGCAACAGGTGGCGGCGGCAGTGGCCGAGGCGGTCGGCGTCGAGCCCGACGTCGAACTCGTCGCCGATGCCGATCTGCTCGCGCTCGGCCCGCCACACAAGATTCCCCGGGTGGCGAAGGCATGAGCGCGACCGACGCGACGACAACCAGCACGCTTTGGGGGATCGGGAGCTATCGAGTTGGTGACGACCTGGTGACGTTCCCGGTGAGTGAGGACGACCTTCAACGCGACATCTTGACCGCCCAGAAGAATCTCTCCAGCCTCGGTGTCGAGCGGGGTAAGCGCGCGCTGGTGACGTCGATGCTGGCGGAAGGGGCCCAGTACTGGCCGGTGCAGATCGGCTTGCTCATGGCGGGGACGCAGATGTCGTGCGCCGACGCCAGCCGTTCCGACGCGTTCCGCACGAGGATGTTCCTCAACGGGCCCACCTACGACGTTGCGGTGGGCATCAGCGGCGACGTGCTCGACGGGCTGCTCGACCTCGACGCGTCGCTCGGCGAGTTGTTCGGGCGGGTACCGGTTGTCGCGGCCCGGAGCGATGCAATCGGCCGGTTGCGCGACGCGGGCGTCGAGGCCCGGCTGTGGTTGCACGTCGGCCCGACGATCGCGGTCGAGTGCGACACGGGCGGAGGCGCCCACGTCGACGGCGAGGAGTGGCGCGTCGAGTCGGATGGCGGCGAGGTTCGCGTGTCGGCGCGGAACGTGCGCGCCGCTCGCATCGACGGGGTACCGACCGGCGTGCGCGCGGAGATCGTGGGGGAACCGTGCGGGTGCGGGCGCGCCGACGTGCGCCTCGTCCCGACGCCCTGATGGACCGCCTCCACGCCCTGACCCTGGGCGATCTGCTGCGCGAGAACTGTCGCCGCTTCCCGCAGCGCACCGCGCTCGTGTGCGGCGCGGAACGGCTCTCGTATCCTGCCCTTGACGACCGGGTGAACCGGCTGGCCAACGCGCTGACCGCCGACGGTTTCGGACCCGGCGACCGCCTGCTGTGGCTCGGCCAGAGCTGCCACCGAGTGCTCGAGTGCCTCTTCGCGGTTGCGAAGTTGGGCGGCGTCGTCTGTCCGGTCAACTGGCGCCAGACCGCCCCCGAGCTCGCGTTCGTGGTCGACGACATCGATGCCCGCGTCGTCGTCTGGCAGGAGGCCG
>JBOGFL010000312.1:0-7911 GCA_050743285.1 Acidimicrobiia bacterium | reverse complement strand
CGTCGGGGATCTTCAACTTCGCCCACGGCGCGATCGCGTTCGCGACCGCGGTGCTGTTCTTCGAGTTGCACCAGCCGACCTCGGCGGGGGGCCTGGGCTGGGCGATAGTCCCCTCCGCCATCGTCTCGATCCTTGTCTTTGCGCCCCTGCTCGGGTTCGTGCTCGACCGGCTGCTCATGCGCCGCCTCGCGACCGCGCCGGTGTACGCCCGCATCGTCGGGACGATCGGACTGCTCGTCGCGCTGCCGAGCTTCGCCCTCTGGGTGATCGACCAGGGCAACGCGATCTGGGACTGGGGGCTGCCCACCATCGAGCAGGTCTTCCAGCCGCCCGGTCTCGGGCCGGTGCCGAAGAAGAACTGGACGCTCATGGAGGGCGTCGTCATCGACTCGAACCAGGTAGCGGTGCTCGCGGCGGCCGCGTTCACCGCCGTGTTGCTCTGGTACCTGCTGCGCCACACAAGGATCGGACTCCAGATGCGCGTCAGCGTCGATCGGCGCGACCTGGCCCGCCTCCGCGGCGTCGACACCGACCGCGTCTCGACGGTCACCTGGATGCTGTCAACGACACTGGCCGGACTCGGGGGAGTGCTGCTCACCCCGCTCTTCGAGCTCGCCGACCTCTCCTACACGCTGATCGTGCTCGGCTCGATCGCGGCGGTCGTCGTCGCCGGTTTCCGCTCGATTCCGATCGCGTTCGCGGCTGGCATCGCCTTCGGCGTGGTCCAGAACCTGATCTTCGGGTACGCGCCCGACTTCCTGCGTGACATCTCCGGCTTCAACTCGTCGATCGTCTACCTGCTCGGGTTCCTCACCCTCGTGTTCCTCGGGCAGGTGGGGGGGCGGGCGGCCGGGCAGGCGGCGGAAGGCGCGCCACCACCCGACCACCGGACCGGGCTCCCGGCGTGGCGGCGCCGGCTCCCGTGGGTCGTCGCCACCGCGTTGCTGCTGGTCTACGTGCAGTTCTTCGCGTCCGACTTCTGGGCCGGCCAGATCGCAGTCGGGCTCGCCCTGTCACTGATCTTCCTTTCGTTCGTCGTCGTGACCGGTCTCGGCGGCATGGTGAGCCTGGCCCAGGCGACGTTCGTGACCGCCGGGGCCTTCATGGCGGGGTGGCTGATCAACCACCAGTTCGCGCAGACCACTCCGCTGCTGATGAACAACGGGCGGGTCAACTTCGTGATCGCGGCGTTGGCCGGCGCCGGTGTCGCGGCACTGGTAGGGCTCCTGGTCGCGTTGCCGGTCCGGCGGCTCGGCGCGCTCGAGCTCGCGCTCGCCACGCTCACGCTCGCGTTCGTCGGTGACACGCTGATCTTCCAGCTCGACGAGATCGGGAACGGCTCGACCGGCTACCTCATCCCCACCCCCGAGATCGGTCCCTTCGACTTCAGCGAATCCCGTTCGATGATCTTCTTGCTCGTGGTGCTGTGTGCGGGTATTTCCCTGCTGATCCACAACCTGCAGCGATCGGCGACCGGCCGGGCGGTGCTCGCGGTCCGGAGCTCAGAGATCGCGGCGCGCACGTCGGGGATCTCGCCCGCCCGGGCCAAGCTCACAGTCTTCGCGGTGTCAGCCGGGATCGCGGGCTTCGGCGGCGTGATGTACGCGTCGATCAGCAGCCCCTTCACGAACACGACCGCGCCCGCGCTCATCGGGATGTTCTGGCTCGCGGTGACCGTCGTGTGGGGCATCCGCCGACCCGGCGGGGCGATCATCGCCGGCCTCTTCTATACGGTCTTCGCCGAGTTCCTCGTTACCGCGTCGGCGTACAGCAGTGCGCCATGGACCTGGATCCCGGACAGCGTCCGCGACGCGCTGGCGTCGCAGTACTTCGTCCCGATCCTCTTCGGGCTCGCGGCCATCAACTTGGCCCAGAACCCGGACGGGATCCTCGCCCTCGTGGGCCACCAGCGTCGCGAGCGGCAGCGCGAACGGCAGCGGCGCGTCGCCGAGCGGGCTGCACCACCGCCGGCGCCGTCGGTCGCGGTCGCGAGTGGCAGCGGCGGCCCTGCCCCCGCGCTCGCGCTGGAGGGGTTGGTGGCCGGCTACGGCGACGTGGAGGTGCTCCACGGCGTCGACCTCGCGGTACCGGCGGGCCGGGCGGTGACGCTGCTGGGCGCCAACGGCGCGGGAAAGTCGACGCTGGCGCTGGTTGCGGCCGGCCTCGTCGAGCCGGTCGGCGGACGGGTCCGGCGCGAAGGTGTCGACGTCACTGCGCAGTCCGCCGACCAGCGCGCCCGCGACGGACTGCTGCTCGTACCCGAGGCGCGCGGAATCTTTCCCGGCCTCACCGTCGACGACAACCTTGCCCTGCGACTGCACACCTCCGCCGAGCGCGCCCGGGCCTACAAGCGCTTCCCCCTCCTCGCCCAACGTCGCACCCAAATCGGCGGACTGCTGTCGGGCGGGGAGCAGCAGATGCTGTCGCTCGCAGCCGCGCTCGTCCATCCGCCCGAGGTACTGATCGCGGACGAGCCGTCGTTGGGATTGGCGCCCCTCGCGGCGACCGCCGTCTTCGAGACCCTCACCGAGCTGCGGGGGATGGGTGTGGCGCTCGTCCTGGTCGAGGAGAAGGCACGCGAGGCGATGTCGATCGCCGACACCGTGGCCATCATGGAGCTCGGGCGGATCGTGTGGGCGGGCCCGCGCGACGAGGCCGACGCCGACCGGCTCGCGGCGGCGTACCTCGGCGAGGCGAGCCTCACGACGTAGGCGCGTCTCGCGTCTCGCCCCGATGCGACAAGCCGCCGCCGTCGTCCTTCTCGTCATCGGGATCGTCCTCACCCCGTTGGCCATCATCGGGTTGTGGACGCAGGTGGTGCTGCTCGACACCGACCGCTTCGTCGGCATGACCGACGACCTGCTCGACCGGGAGGACGTGCGCGCCGCGCTCGGTGCCGAGATCGCCGAGCAGATCGTCGCCGAAGTACCGGCCGCGGGGGTTGCCCAAGGCGCGCTCGCCGACGGTGTCACCACCATCGCCGGGACCGTCGAGTTCCGTTTGGTGTTCCGCCCGGCGATGGCCGACCTGCACGGGCAACTCGAGGCGGGCGACGAGACGCTCGTGCTCGACTTGTCACCGACGCTCGAGATCGTCCGCAACGAGCTGGCCGACATCAACCCGACGATCGCCGACTTCGTCCCTACCGAGATCGGCGACATCACGATCGTGACCCGTGACGAGCAGCCCGTGTTGTGGGCCGTGGTGCGATTCGCCGACCAGCTGTCGGTAGGCGCGATCATCGGGGTGATCGTCGCCTTCGGGCTGGCGGTGGCCTTTGCCGAGAACCGGTGGCGAATGCTGGGCGTCTCGGGAGCGGTGGTGGTGGCGTGGGCGCTCCTCCTGATCATCGTCCTGCCGCTGATCCGCAATGGCGTCACCGATCAGATCCTCAACGACACGATCCGGTCGGGTGCTCGCGGGGCATGGGTGGTGGTCACGAAGAGCCTGCAGGTCGAAGCGCTCATCGCGGCGCTGATCGGGGTCATCGTCGCCGGAGTCGGCTTCGTGCTCGACTTCGCCGGCGCCCGGAAGCAGGCGGCGGCGCCGCCCGCGCCCGGCACCTGACGACCCGTCAGGTCACGTCTACCCTGGGCCCGCATGGAAGACCTCCCCAAGATCATCTCGGTCGACGACCACGTCGTCGAACCGCCCGGTGTCTGGCAGGACCGGCTGCCGAAGAAGTACCTCGACGTCGGTCCGCGCGTCGTGCGCGCCCCGCTCGGCGAGATGGTCTTCATCGGCGGGAAGTTCTCCTACAAGCCGGGTACCGGCGACGACGCGCTCCAGTGCGACTGGTGGTTCTACGAGGAGCTCAAGTACCCGCTCACGCGCCTGTCGGCGGCGGTGGGTTTCGACCGTGAAGAAGTCAAGATCACGGCCATCACCTTCGACGAGATGCGGCCGGGGTGCTACGAGCCCAAGGCCCGCCTCGAGGACATGGACGTGAACTGGGTGGAGGCGTCCCTGTCGTTCCCGACTTTCCCGCGCTTCTGTGGCCAGACGTTCCTCGAGGCCAAAGACCGGGAGCTCGCGCTCCTGTGCGTGAAGGCTTACAACGACTGGATGGTCGACGAGTGGTGTGGCGACTCCGGCGGCCGCCTCATCCCGTTGCCGATCATCCCGCTGTGGGACGCGAGCCTCGCCGCGGACGAGGTGCGCCGCAACGCCGCGCGCGGCGTGCACGCGGTGTGCTTCACCGAGATCCCGCCGTTCCTCGGGCTCCCGTCGGTCCACGACCCGGACGGATTTTGGGATCCGTTCTTCGAGGCGTGCGCCGACACGGGGACCGTCGTGTGCATGCACATCGGCTCGTCGTCGAAGATGCCGTCGACCTCGGGCGATGCGCCCCCCGCGGTCGGATCGACCCTCACGTACATGAACGCGGCGATGTCGCTGACCGATTACCTCCTGTCGGGCGTGTTCGAGAAGTTCCCCGGGCTCGAGGTCGCCTACTCCGAGGGTCAGATCGGCTGGATCCCCTACATCCTCGAACGGGCCGACGCGGTCTGGGAACACAACCGGGCGTGGGGTGGTGTGCGCGACAAGGTCAAGCGGCCGCCGAGCGAGTACTACTACGAGCACGTCTACGGCTGTTTCTTCGACGACGCCCACGGTCTGCGGGCGCTCGATGAGGTTGGCGTCGACAACGTCACCTTCGAGACCGACTACCCCCACAGCGACTCGACCTGGCCCGACAGCAAGGCGGTCGCCGAGCGGCTGATGAAGGGCCTTGACGACGACGTGATCTACAAACTGGTCCGGGGCAACGCCATTCGCATGCTCAAGCTCGACGTTCCCGCCTAGCCGACACGATGCGTTCGTTGGGTCCACGGGATGTGCCCCATGAACGCATCTCAGTCAAGGAACGCCGACGCGAGCTTGCGCCACTCGTCGAGGGGAAGGGCGGAGGGCTCGGCCGTCAGCACCTGCACGCCGACGTGATCGGCGCCGGCGTCGTGGTGGGCGCGGACCCGCGCAACAACCGTATGCCGGTCGCGAGCACGATGCGGTCGGTCGCCCGCAGCAGCAGCGCCGCGTGCACCAGCGGGTCGCGGCCGATTGCCTCCGGCAGCCAGATCGCGCCGTAGCCCAGGTCCTCCACCTCGGCGGCGACGTCCTGGGCCTGTCGGGCCGGGAGCCGGTCGAGCGAACCGGTCCAGACCCCACCGATCCTGGTTGCACGGCGCTATCTTGCCGCGCGTCAGAGGGATCTGACACCGTGTCAGATCCGATCCCGAGGGGGGTGAATGGCGGCAGCCGAGACGGTCCGGGTGGTGGCCGACGGGCAGCTGGCGTTCGGCGTACAGCTGCCGGTGCAGGCCCTGAGCGTCATCGTGTCGGAGCCGTGGGAACGAGAGGCCGGGGTGGCCGACCTCGTGCGGGCGACCGAAACCGCCGATCAGGCCGGCTTCTTCTACGTCGCCGTCTGCGACCACATCGCGATCCCGCGTCCGTTCGCGGCGCGCATGTCGACCCAGTGGTACGACCCGGTCTCGACGCTCGGGTTCCTCGCCGCCCGCACGGAACGGGCCCGGCTCCTCACCAACGTCTACGTCGGCCCCTACCGGCATCCGCTCCACACCGCCAAGACGTTCGCGACGCTCGACCAACTCTCCGGGGGAAGGGTCATCCTCGGGCTCGGAGCGGGCCACGTCGAGGGCGAGTTCGACGCCCTGGACGTTCCGTTCGACGAGCGCGGCCGGCTGCTCGACGAGGTGATCGATGACGTGAAGGCCGCCTGGCTCGACGAGTTCCCGGTGCTCGACGGGCCCACGTGGAAGGCGCAGGACGTCGGACAGCGGCCGCGCCCGGTCCAGCAGCCTCGCCCGCCGATCTGGGTGGGGGGGTCGTCGAAGCCGGCGTTGCGTCGGGTCGCCGAGCGCGCCGACGGCTGGGTGCCGCAAGGGACACCGCGGGCGGAGATGCGGGGGCAGATCGCGTTCATCAACGAACACCGCGACCGCGTGCGGCCGGGCGCCGAGCTCGAGATCGGTGTCATCACCGAGCCTTACTACGTGGGCGATCCGGACTGGGACGTCGGGCCGCGGACGATCGTCGGCAAGCCCGAGCAGATAGCTGAGAGTTACAACGAGTTCGGGGCGATGGGGTGCTCGCACCTGCAGATAAAGGCCCGGGCGCGCTCGATCGACGAGCTGTGTGACCAGTTCGAAGCGTTCGGTGTGGAGGTCGCGCCGCTCTTGCAACGCGCATGAGCGAGCGAAGCGAGCGAATCAGGACGAGCGAACGATCGCGGGCCCGGGGCCACGGCGGCTCCGCTGACCGTGGCACCAGAGCTCGAGCTTGCGAGAGCGAATAGGTTGCGGGTCCCGGCCCGCAGTGAGCGAGGACCAGAAGAATGGCGATGTTGGGGATTCGATTCGATCTGCGGGTGCCGGAGTTCGCGGACACCACGCACGCGCAGCAGTACACCGCTTGTCTCGACATGTGCGAGTGGGCGGACGGTCTCGACCTCAACTTCGTGGTGCTGTCCGAGCACCACGGGGCCGACGACGGTTACATGCCGGCGCCGGTTCCACTCGCGGCCGCGGTCCTCGGGCGGACCAAACGCATCAGCGTGAACATCGCCGCGATCCTCGTGCCGTTGCACGACCCTGTACGTCTCGCCGAGGAGCTGGCGGTCGTGTCACTGGCGAGCGGTGGCCGCATCGGCTTCGTCGCCGGGCTCGGCTACCGCTACGAGGAGTTCGAGATGGCGGGCGTCGACCGGAAACAGCGGGGCAAGCTGCTCGAGGAGAACGTCGAGGTGATGCGAAAGGCGTGGACCGGCGAGCCGTTCGAGTACCAGGGCCGGACCGTGGTGGTCACACCCGTGCCCGAGTCGGCCCCGATGGTGCTGATCGGCGGTTCCACCGAGATCGCGGCCCGGCGGGCGGCGCGCCTCGGTTGTGGGTTCTTCCCTGCAATCGGTGACCCGAAGCTGGCCGGGCTCTACCAAGACGAGTGCGAGAAAGTCGGCTTCACCGGCGGCTTCGTGAACCTCCCGGACGGACCCGGGTTCGTGATGATCTCCGAGGATCCGGAGAGGACCTGGGACCAGATCGGGCGCAACGCGCTGTTCGATGCCCAGACCTACGACCGGTGGCAGACTCCGGGCCAGCGATCCGAGGTCGACGTCAAGGGCGCCACGTCGCCCGACGATGTGCGCAAGAGCGGCGTGTACCAGGTGTTGACACCCGACGAGGGTGTCGCGCTGGCGGAGAAGCAGGGCGACTTCGGTTCTTTCCTGCTCCACCCGCTCATGGGCGGCATCGCGCCCGACGTCGCGTGGGAGGGCCTGCGCCTGTTCGAGGAGAAGGTGCTGCCGCGCGTACGCCCGTAGCGAAATCGAACTAGCTGACGACGACCGCGTGCGGCTGCGGGAGCCCCGACGCGACGCGCGTCCAGGACGCGCCCGCGTCGGCCGAGCGGTACACGTCCCCTTCTTCGGTGGCCAGCGCGGCGACTTCGCCGTGCGCGGCGACCCAGTGCGAATCGATGTTGTGCGCGAACCATTCGGGGAGCCCGCGGGTGACCCGGGCAAACGGTTCCCGTGATGCAAGCGGCCGGCGGTAGAGCGCCGCTTCGTGGGTGAACGGACCCTCCGACGCGGTGAGGAGCAGGTTCTCACCGGCGACCGCGATCGCCCGGGAGTAAGTGCCGTGCAGCCCCTCGGTGTCGACGTCCCAGGTGTCGCCGCCGTCGGCGCTGACGGCATGACCCACGGCGGCCGCCACCAGCGCGACTCCGGACCGCGGCTCGACGATCACCTGGTGGACGTCGGCGTCGACGTCGATGGTCGGCGTCCAGGTTTCGCCGCCGTCGTGGGAGCGCACAACCCCGCCGACGTGAACGTTCACGAACAGCGTGCCGTTGGGTGCCGCGGCGATTGACCGCACGTCGGGCGGGGCG
>JBOGFL010000311.1:0-3835 GCA_050743285.1 Acidimicrobiia bacterium | reverse complement strand
TCCCGGTGCAGAGAACGAAGAACTCCTCGCCTGCGTCCCCCTCGCGCACGAGGTCGTCCCCGGCTTTGGCGGAGCGGGCGGTCGCCCGGTCGGCGACCTTGTCGAGTTCGGCCGAGTCGCACTCGGTGAACATCGGCACCTGCTGCAGATAGGTCAGGTAGACGGACCGGTCGTATCCGTGGATAGGCATCGGGCTCCCCGTGGTGGCGAGGAGCATCGTAGCGATCCGGTGCCCGACGGCGTCCGGCGACCGCGGTCGACGTCGCCCGGTCAGGGCTCCCGACGCGGGGCCCAGCACGTTAGGGCGGGTTGATCCAGTTGCAGTGATCGAGCTTCGGCACGGGGTCCATCACCGCGTCGCTGCCCTTGCGGTGGACCTCGAAGTGCAGGTGGGGCGCGGTCGCGTTCCCGGACATGCCGATGCGCCCGATGGCGTCGTCTTTCAAGACGTGGGCGCCGTTCGGAACCAGCTGCTCCTTCTTCAGGTGGCCGTAAACCAGACGGCGGCCGCCGTCGGCGTGAAAGTTGATCCATTTGCCGTACCCGCCGGGGTCGTGCTGGTAGGTGACGGTCCCGCCCGCGACCGCGCGCACCTTACGGCCGCGCACGTAGGGGAACGGGCCGGCGGCCATGTCGACTCCGTCATGACTGCCGTGCACGCCCTGGAGGAAGCCCACATCCTTCTTGATCGGGCAACTCCATCCGCCCGCGGCGGACGCAGGCGGCGCGCCGACCTGCAGGAGCGCGGCGCCCATGAGCGCGACAAGAACCAGTCGTCCGACACGGAGGGTCACCGGGTTCATGCTACGGGTGGTGAGGCCCGCCGCTGGCCGCGGCCCGGTTCGGCCTAGTAGCCGAAGGGCGGACGGCCCTCGTGCTCGTCCCGGACCCGCACCCGGGCGCCTACGACCGAGAGGAGCTTGGGGGCGACCGATGGCAGGGTCGCCTCGAGCATCTCGTTGAACTCGGCCCGGCCCAGAACGAGCAGGTGTGCGGGGCTGACCGTGGTCACGGTGGCGGCGCGCTCGCCCCCGTCCATGAGCGCCATCTCTCCGAAGAAGGAGCCGGGACCCAGGTCTTCGACGACCGCGTCGTCGATAGTGGCGCGCGCTTCACCCTCGAGCACCACAAAGAACTCGTCTCCCGTCTCGCCCTGTTTGATCAGTTCGGTGCCGGGTTCGGCGGGACGGGGCCGCGCGATCGACGCGATGCGGGCGAGCTCTTCGTCGGTGCATTCCGAGAACAACCAGACGAGCCGCAGCAGCTCGATTCGCTCGTGGATTCCCACGCCAGTCGCCACGGCGGGCAGCGTACCGGCGCCTGGACGTTCACATACGCTCGCCGCGGAACCGGAGGTAGCCGTCGCGATCGTGCCGTCCCCACCCGAAGAGATCGTCGACCGCTCCGACGTCGACCCGGTCACCCGCCTGCGGCCCGCTCCGAGACCGGCCGCTCCTCGATGAGCACGTCGCAACTCGTCCGGGCCCTGCGCCGCACCGGGCCGGAGCGAGCGCGGCGCATCCCTTGTCACCAGGGATAATGACCGTTATCATCGGCAGGTGACCACCGTCGCGGTCTCGCCGGCCAGCACCCGCGAGCGGCTGCTCGACGCCGCGCTCGAGGTCTTCCTCGCCAAGGGGTACGAGGGTGCCCGGCTCGCCGACGTCGCCCGTGCCGCCGGCCTCACCACCGGCGCGGTGTACTCGAACTTCCGGAACAAGGCCGAGCTGCTCTCGGAGGCGCTCGGCGGCCGGACCTCGGCCGAGATCGACGCCCTGCTCGGCGCCATCCCCGCCGAGTCTCTGCCCGACGCGCTGCGCATGCTCGGGCGCGGCCTCGTCGATCCTCCCGACGCGCGCGAGCGCACGTTGCTCCTCGACGCGATCGTCGCCGCCCGTCGCGATCCCGATCTCGCCCGGCTGCTGCGCGACCGGGCCGAGCGCCGAGGCGGTCAGCTCGGCCGGCTCATCGCCGGCGCCCAGCGCGCCGGCACCGTCGACGGCGACCTCGACCCGGAGGCCGTCACCCGACTCTGCACTGCAATCGCGTTGGGCAGCGTCGTCGCCCGCGCCCTCGACATTCCCGCTCCCGACCCGACCGCATGGGGTGACCTCATCGACCGCATCGTTGGTGCGATCGCCCCCGACCCGGAGGTCACGCCATGACCACCATGCTTCCCGACACCCGCGAGATGCAGGCGGAGATCCACGCAGTCGCATCCGAGATCGACGCCACGTTCACGTGGGACTACGAGCGCAGTCTGCCCGCACTCGGCAAGCTCTACGAGAAGGCGAAGACGTCGCAGTGGAACGGCTCCACCGACCTGCCGTGGGAGACCGACGTCGACCCCGAGCGGGTCGCGACCGAACTGCAAGGCGGTACCACGAGCCGGTTCCGAGCCCTGAGCGAGCTCCCCAACTCGCCGGTTGCCAAGTTCGGCGACAAGGAGTGGCTCGAGGTCGGCGTGGAGGTGCAGTCGTCGCTGCTGTCGCAGTTCCTCCATGGCGAGCAGGGCGCGCTGCTGTGCACAGCCCGCATCGTCGAGACCGTGCCGTGGATCGACGCCAAGTACTACGCGTCGACCCAGGTGATGGACGAAGCCCGTCACGTCGAGGTCTTCGGTCGCTATCTCGACGAGAAACTGACCCGTCAGTACCGCATCAACGACAACCTGAAGTCGCTGCTCGACGACATCCTCGCCGACTCCCGCTGGGACATCACGTATCTCGGGATGCAGATCATGGTCGAAGGCCTGGCGCTCGCCGCGTTCGGCTTCATGCACCAGACCACCAGCGAGCCGCTGCTCAAGCAGCTGCTTCGTTACGTGATGAGCGACGAGGCCCGCCACGTCGCGTTCGGCGTGGTGTCACTCAAGGAGCTCTACGGGCAACTCAGCGTCGCCGAGCTGCGCGAGCGGCAGGAGTTCGCGCTCGACGCCGCCACCCGCCTGAAGCGGCGGTTCGTACAGACCGAGGTCTGGGAGCGAATGGGCGTCGATCCTGCGCTGATCGTCAAGGCGATCGACGAGAACCCGCTCCCGCAACAGCAGATGTTCCAGACGATGCTGTTCTCGAAGATCGTCCCCAACTGCAAGAAGCTCGGGCTCCTCGACGCCGGCGACGGCTGGCTCCGCGAGAAGTTCACCGACCTCGGCATTATCCAGTTCGAGGACTGGGTCGACACCGGCGAGGAGTACGAGCAGCTCGACGAGGTCGCCCGCGACCGTGCCGCCGCTACCGGCTGAGGAGCTGCTCCACCACCAGCCTCGTCACCCGCTTCGCGGCGGCGACGGACAGTCCCTGCACGCGTCGAAGCGCGTCCCACGACTCCCACGACAGTGCCAGTTCGAGGGCGGCGAGGAGATCGGCGCGCGGTGCCGCCGGTGCGGTGTCCAGCTCGGGCGCGAGTGCGCGTCCCACTTCGCGTCGGAGGCGCGCGCCCATCTCGCCCCGCCGCCTGTCGAGGACGGGTGACGTCACCAAGAGCGACGCCCGCCGTACCGGCGCGATCTCCTCGAACAGCTCGGCTCGACGGGCGACGAGCGCAGTGACCCGCTCGTCAGTGGGACCGTCGGCGGTGAGCGGCCTGAACCAGGCGGTGAGGTGCTCGCGTTGGCGGTCGGCCGCCGACGCGTGCAGCGCTTCGAGGTCGTCGAAGTGCTGGAAGACGGTGCGCAGCGACAGGCCGGCCCGGTCGGCGATTTCCCGGGCACGCGGGCGGGCGACGCCCTCCCGCAGCAGCTCGAGCAGGGCGTCGACGAGCGCGTCCCGGTTGCGGGCGCCGCGCGCGACCCGGCCGTCGGCCGCGCCGACTGCGGTCATGCCGGCGCCGCGAC